>CAJAHV010000275.1 GCA_903939555.1 uncultured Alphaproteobacteria bacterium
CGCACGATGGTCAGCCCGGCCGACGGCACGACATAAACGCGCTGGCCGCCGGCGCCATCGATGAACACGACATCGTCGCGGTCGAAGGGTTTAGCCGCCGCCACCGTCATCGCCACCGCCTTGGCATAGCGCCGCACCGGTGCGTGCGGACTGCCGCGCCAGAAGTTCATGCCGAAATTGGGGTTCATCGGCGACGCTGCGGTTACCGTCCGCACCCAGTCCGCCGCCACGACCTGTCGCTTACCGACCTTGCCGCCGTTGCGCACCAGTTCGCCGATGCGCAGCCAATCGGTCGCGCTGGCCTGCAGGCAGCAGAAGAAATGCGGGTTGCCGCCCGGCCGGTCGAGCCACAGCGCGGCATCGCCCGCCCCGATCGGTGCCCAGATCTGGCGCGACAGATAATCGGCATAGCGCCCGCCGAGCACCGCCTGCAGCGCCAGCCCGGCAAGCTGCGTGCTGACATTCTGATAGGCGAATTCGCTGCCCGATGGGGTGGCCAGCACGAACAGCTTCGCTGCGGCGCGATTGTCGCCACCAAACATCAACTGCGTCGCCGGCGCCGCCGGATCGCCGGGCGTGGCCGGCGGCGACCCGATGCCGCTCGTCATGCGCAGCAATTGTTCGATGGTCACCGCGCCCTTGGGATCCCCGGCAAATTCAGGCAGATGCTTGTCGAGTCGGTCCGCCAGCGCGATCTTGCCGGCACCAATCGCGGCACCATAAGCCAGCGCCAACACCGCCTTGTGCATTGATGCCGTGGCGAAGTGCGACGCTGCACCAAAGCCCGAGGCATAATGTTCGTGAACGATGCGGCCGTCCTTGGCGACGATCAGCGCGAAACTGTTCTGGCCATCGGCATAAGCCTGCGCCGCCGCGAGCGCCGCGGGGGCGACGCCGGTTCCGGCTGCAAAGGCCCGCGCCTTGCCGCCGCGCACGGTGTCGGCCGGGGTGTAGGCCGCAGGGCTTTCAACCGATGCGGCCATGGGGATCGCCTTCATGCGCGCTAGCAACGCTGCGGTATCGGGTGCCGACTGGGTGGGTGCAGACTGGGTGGGTGCAGACTGGGCGAGCGCCGACCCCGCCAGCCCGAGCAGCGCCGCAATCTGTATCGCGCGCCGCGCCGCGCGCCGCGCCGCGAGCAGCGCGACCTTCACGCTTCATCTTCCGACGGCGGGCACAGCGCTGTCATCAGCGCGTTGGTGTAGCGCAGCCGCTCGGTCTCCAGTTCGGCGGCGAGCGCCGGGCCGGGCTGATGATCGCGGACCGCGCCGGGTGCGACGATGCCGTTTTCGGCGAGCAACGCTTCGAGCACGCGCTGCCGATCCTTCACCACCCACAATTCGCGCGCCAGCACCAGCAATGCGCTCGCCACATCGTCGATCTGATCCGGCGCCAGCGCCTGGCCGCTGCGCGCCTGGCGCGAAGCCGCGGCCCCGTCCTTGAGATTGCTCACGCCGGTTTCGTCCCGATGATCACCCAGGGATAGGGCGCGCCATCAAGGCCGCCTTCCGACACATCGACAAAACCGGCTTGGCGCGCTGTCTCGCTCCAGTCGAGCGTCGCCGCCTCGCGCCAATAGGGCTCCCCACCCTTGTTGGCCTGCCAGTCGGCGCGCCACGACCCCATCTTGTCGTGGACGCGATAGGGGGTAACATCGCTCATCAGCATCTGGCCGCCCGGTTCGAGCAGGCGGAAGGCCTCGGCAAACACCGCCTTGATGGCGCTAGCCGGCATTTCGTGCAGGATGATGTAGCTGGCGACCAGATCGAAGCGCTTGGGCTCGAACCCGGTGTCCTCGGCGGCCTTCTGGTGCAGGTCCCAATCCCAGCCATGGGCATTGGCGACGCGCAGCGCTTCCTTGAGCATCGGCAGCGCCAGTTCCACCCCGGTAATGTGCGCCCGGGGATAGGTTTCCTGCAGCGCCGTGGTGAAATGCCCCGAACTTGTGCCCATTTCGCAGATGCGGGTGTAATCGGCGCGCGGCAGCTTGCCGAGCACGGCACGACGCTGGGCAAAGATGTCGCCGCCGAAATTGCGCGCCACATAGGTCTTGTGGATCAGTTCGGAATGGATGAAGCCCATTTCGGCATGGCCGTTCCAGCCGCCGGTGGTGCGGTGGAACCAGACGCCCTGATAGTAATCGGGCTCGGCAAAGTCGTTATAGGTCGTCAGCCGCGCCGGCCCCTTGGCCTCGAGCGCCGCCAATTGCGGCAGCAGCACATCGGCCATTTCATCAAAGCCGTCGCGCGCCACCCGGCCATGTTCGACACTGGCAAATTCGGCGATCAGGCTGCTGACGGCAAAGGCCTTGGAGCCGGCCAGCGCCGCGCTCATCACCTTGTGGCGGGCATCGAGATCATCGGGCAGCGTGTCGGCGGTGACACCCGATTTCGCCAGCGCCTGGTTCCAGCGCAGCGATATCGGCCGGCTGGCCTGGGTGATGCCGACCATGAAGTCCATGCCGGCGCGGCCGCCCTGGCGCAGAGTCTGAGGCATGTTCTGTCTCCCTATTCGGCCACGGCCGGTGTCCCGGCGCTGTTGGCGGCGGGGGCGGTTTCATCGGCATCGAGCCGGAAATACAGCAGCGGGATGACCGAAATGGCATAGAGCAGCGCCGGCACGATGGCGACGCCGATGTAAATTCCCGTCAAGGCTTCCGCTGGTTGCGCCACTGCTTTGCCGAGCGATGGCTTGAAGTGAAAGGCCTGGAGGATCAGCCCGATGAGCAGCGGCCCGAACGCCATCGAGGCCTTTTCGACGAAGCTGTAGGCGCCGGCATAAACCCCTTCGCGGCGGATGCCCGAGCGCTTGCAATCGGCATCGATAGCATCGGGCAGCAACGATTGGCCCATCAGCAGCAGCCCCCCCGAGAAGGTACCCGAACAGAAACCGCGCAACAGGATCAGCGGCAGCGGCTCATTGGCGCCGGCGAGCAGCCAGCTCGAGGTCAGGCAGGCGAACAACAGGCAGGCGGCCATGTACAGGTTGCGCTTGGAGAAGCGTTTGCCAAGCCAGACCCACACCGGCATCGTCGAGATCGTCGCGATGGTTGCCGCCGTCACATACAAGCCGACGGTCGATTCGGGCTGCAACAGCACATTCTTCATCAGGAACAGGATCGACGCGGTCAGGCTGGCCAGCCCGACGAGCTGGCAGACCTTGGCGGCGATGATCAGCATGAACGGCCGATTCTGCAATACCACCTGATAGCGCTTGAAACCGCCGGCCTGCGCGCCGCCCGTCACCTGCCGGGTCCGCCGCGCCGCGGCAAAGGTCGACAGCATGGCGGCGATGACGACCCCGGCAAGGATGAAGCCGACGATGCCATAGCCGGTGCGGCCGCCGCCCAGCCGGGTGACCAGTTGCGGTACCATGCCGGTGATCAGCCCGCCGATCGACACAAAGGTGATGCGCCACGACATGATCGAGGTGCGTTCGGCCGGCATGTCGGTCATTTCCGCCGGCATCGCCATATAGGGCACGTTGAACAGCGTGTATCCGAGCGCGATGACGATCAGGCTCATCATGATCCATACCGGCAGCATCGTATCGAAAGCAGCGGGCGGGTTGAACACCATGGCTACCCCCAGGCCCGAGACAAAGGCCCCGGCCAGCAGGAACGGCGCACGGCGACCCATTGCCCCCTTCCAGCTGTCGCTGACCCCGCCCAGCACTGGCGCGGCAATGGCGTCGATCAGCTTGGCCCCGAACAACAGGCTGCCGGCCAGCGCCGGTGCCAACCCGAGCACCGAGGTCATGAAGAACAGCAAAAGCAGTGAATTGATCGTCAGCACCGTCACCGTGCCGACCGAGCCGATGCCCCAGGCTGCCTTGATGCCGGTCGAAACGCGCGTGTCTGAGATGGTCATGTCGCCATCATGCGCGAACGCCGGGTGACATCGCAAGACATGGCGGGTCTATCCACAGGGCGGACAGGAAGGCCGAGGGCCCTCGCGTCAAGGGGATGAAGCAAGCGGCGGTTCTGCCGCCACATCCACCATCGTCTCGCGGCGCAGCAGATTGACCACCGCCTGTTGCACCTTCGGGTCGGGGATCGGACCCGACGACACGATCATTGCGGTACCGGGCATGTGTTTTTGCGGATCGGCAATGAACCAGGCGATGCGTTCATCGGTCCACACCAGTCCGTGGCGGCCGGCATCGGCCATCACTGTCGTATAAGTGAAATTGGGTACCGTGCCGGCCTTTTGCCCGAAGATATGGTACAGGTTAGGCCCGACGAGGTGCGGGCCGTTCTTTTCTACCGTGTGGCAGAAGCGGCACCATTTGTAGGTATCGGCGCGCACCTGTTTTTCGAATGGTGTTTCGGGCGTGACCGGCACGCGCGCCGCCGGATGATCGGCCACCGCGACATGCGAGGTCAGCCCCTCCGGTGCCGACACCGTCTCGCCCATCGGCCAGGGTGTGACCCGGAACAGCGCATGCGGGCCATAGGCACCGAGGCCGAGCAGCGACAGCGCCACCACCGGCGCGGCGATACGCGCAACCGGCCCGAGCGGCTGCACTGCCTTTGCCGGCCCGGGATTGCGATGGATCAACCAGGCGACGCCCCAGACCAGCGCGCAGATCGCCCAGAAGACCGCAACCGCGCGAGGCCCCGGTTCGGGCGATCGAAAGGTCGCGAACGAATAGACCGTGGTGGAAATGCCGGCGAAGATCTGCGCGCCAAAACCCGGCGGGAAGATGGCCAACAGCCCACGACCATGGCGCAACAACCCCCATGCCGTGGTGACCAGCGCCGCCGCGCTGAGCACCAGAATCATGAAGCCCATGCCGGAATGGAAATAACCGGTGAACATCCACACCGGCCGACTGCGCGGCATCAGGTTCGGCAGCGTGACGAACGACCCAAGGTGGATCTGCAATTCATCGGCCCAAGCATAAAAGACCCCGAGCACCGGCGCCGCCACGATCACGCAATATGAGACCAGCGCCAGCCAGCGTCCCCAATTGTGCAGCGCTGCCGGCACACCCGGCGTTGGCGACACCAGCTTGTCGCGGCGCCACAGCCACAGCCGCCAAAGCACGACCAACAGCACGATGGTGCCGAGCAGATAGTGCCAGCCGCGATAAGTTTCGCGCAACGGCCCAAAACGATCGGACCGGGCGAGGAAAACCGTCAGTTGCGAATGGCTGAAATAGGCCAAGGCGACCAGCCAGCCGGCGATCCGCGTGTCGAGAGCATAGTATGAGCGCGGCATCATCGGTTCTCCTACCCAAGCAAGGCTAGGCAAAGCCGGTCCGATGGCGCAAACAGCCGCAGCTTTATCCGCTGGACGGATGGACGCGGTATGCATCCTGCGCCAGCATCGGCCATTGTCCAGACTGAACACTACATCACCCGGGGAATGCAATGCGCCATGTCGTTCGTCTCGCCACCCTTGCGATCGCGCCGTTGCTGATGGCCGCCGCCGGTCCGGCTCCCTATCCGGCCCCCTATCCCGCCGACGTCGAGGCCGTCTACGCCGCGCGCTTTCAGGACATCGCTACCAGCGGCCGCGGCGAACTGAGCCGTTATGACCCGCTGGAAAGCGTTCCCGGCGCCACACCGAAGCCGCTGGCAGTGGATTCCAGCCCCGCTATCGACGCCGCAGCGCTCAAGGCCGCAGCCGCCTATGCCGGAGCCAATAATTCCAGCGCCTTTATCGTCATCCACAAGGGCAAGGTGGCGGCGGCGCAGTATTTCGGCACCACGACAGCGGCAACCGGGATCGTTTCCAAATCGCTCGCCAAGCCGATCACCGCGCTCGCCATCGGCCGCGCCATCGCGCTCGGCAAGATCAGGACGCTCGACCAGCCGGTCACCGATTTCATTCCCGAATGGCGGGGCACGCCCAAGGCGGCGATGCTGGTCCGCCACTTGCTCGACATGCGATCGGGCCTGCTTGCCCAGGGCGTTTCCGCTGAACCGATGAACATGTGGAGCCGCGCCTATCTCCACCCCTTCCACGAAAAGATCATCCTTGAAGAATATCCACTGACCGACGCGCCGGGCAGCATCTATGAATACAGCAACGCCACTTCGGAACTGATCGCGCTGATCATCGAGCGCGCCACCGGCCGGCGCTATGCCGAATTCATCGGCAGCGAAGTGCTGAAACCCATCGGCGCTGCCGGCGGCCAGGTCTGGATCAACCGGCCCGGCGGGCTGGCGCACAGCGGTTGCTGCGCGCTGCTGCCGGCCGAAACCTATGCCCGCATGGCGATGCTGGTCGCGCAGGACGGCAAATGGGGCGGCAGGCAGTTACTGCCCAAGGGTTATGTCGCCGCGATGAAGACCGGCACCGCGCAGAACCCGCATTATGGCCTCGGCCTCTGGCTCGGCGGCACTTATATCGAGCGGCGCGGCTTTGCCAATGCTAACCGGCCCACCCCCAAGGTACTGCATTCCGAACCCTATCTGTCGAACGATGTCGTGATGTTCGACGGCAATTCCAGCCAGATCGTCTACATCGTGCCGTCGCAGCAACTGGTCGTGCTGCGCACCGGCGATGCCCCGCCGCGCACGCCGGAGTGGGACAATGCCCGGCTGATCAACATCATCCTGGGCGGGATACCGGGGGCGAAATTGACGCCGCAGCCGCGGTGAAAAAGGGCATCCGGCAGCCGGGGCCTCAGGCCCCGGCCGCCAATATGAACGTCGCGACAGCGGCGGCCCAGGCTTGGGGTTGTTCGTCGAGGATGTCATGGGTGCCGCCTTGGAGTGCCGCGAAGGCCCAGTCGGGGCGCAGCACTGCCGCCCGCTGAGAGGCGGCATACAGATCTTCGCCGCTGTTGGTCAGGACCAGCGTCGGTGTCGTGATTCCGGCCACATCCGCCGCAAGGTCATGCGCGAACGCCGCCTCGAACCCCCAGTGATAGCGATCGGGATTGGCCATCTGCGTCGCGACATGGCGGTGCATTGCGGCGAGGTCCGTCCAGCCCGGGCTCGCCTTCAGCCGCTGCTGCCACGCATCGACGAGATGCCCGCCATCAGCACGCGGCTCGACCGGCGCAAAGCGGAAGGTGGCAAAGAACGCCCGCTCGGCATCATCAAACAGCGGCACGCCGTTGAGGATCAGGCTGGCGAGCGCCGCCGGATGCCGCGCCGCCAGCGCCGCGCCAATCATCGCACCGGTATGATGGCCGAGCAGATGCACCGGCCCGTCGGCGACAGCAGCGAGCACCGGCAGCAGCGCTTCGGCATGATCGACAATGGACACCGGCGCCGGTGGCGGGTCCGACGCGCCGAACCCCGGCGTATCGAGCGCCACCACCCGCAAGCCAGCGGCAATCAGCGCCGGAAACGCCGGCAGGAACTGGCTGGCCGACAGCGGTGACTGGTGGAGCAGCACCAGCGTCGGCCCGGCGCCGGCGGCGGTGACATGCACCTGGCCCCAGCGGCCATCGACATAATGGCGGCGGATCAGGCCCGTACCTCGACCCAGCTTTTGCCCGGCTGTTTCGAGCGCGCCAGCGGCGCCAAGGGCTTGCCCGCCAGCACCGCATTGGCAAAGGCCAGCGTTACCGCCAGCGCATCGGCAAATTGCGCTTCCTGCGGCGGCTCGGTGCGTTCGGGACGGCAGATGATGTTGCCGAAATAATGGTCGACACCCTCGCCGACGAACAGCACCCCCGGCCCCGGCGCGACATCATGGCTGACGCGGTGAACATCCCAGGTCGGCGCCATTATCGGCAACATGTCGGCGGTGCCGGTTTCAACGAACATCGGCCGCGCCATCGTCTTCCA
>CAJAHV010000276.1 GCA_903939555.1 uncultured Alphaproteobacteria bacterium
GAAAGTGGGGGACGGCACCTCGCCAGCCCAGCCGAGCGCGTGAATGAGCGCGCGGGCAAAGGTCGATTTGCCGGCGCCAAGATCGCCAGCCAGCGCGACAGTGTCGCCGGGGCGCAGCACCGCCGCCAGGCCGCGGGCCAGCGCCACCGTTGCCGCTTCACTGGCCAGATCGATCGACGTCATCAGAAATCGACCGTCACATAGGCCTGCAACAGCCGGCCCGGGATCGGCCCATAGGCGCCGGCACCGCGCAGTTCATAGCCGCGCACATCAAAGACATTGGCCAGTTGCAACCGCAACAGCGCCCGGTTGCGCGCCAGCTTGAAGCGATAGCGGCCACCGATATCGACATTGGCGCGCGCCGGGATGGCGACCGCGTTGCTGACGGTGGCGGTTTCGGCGCTGCGCCAGGCGATTTTGGTATCGAGCGAGACGCCGGGCAGCAGCGGCGGCCGCCAATCGGCGCTCACTTCCAAGCGCTGGCTGATGGCACCGACCGGGCGATCGCCGATCCGCCCCGCCGTGACCGCCGCGCCGGTCACCCGCGGCCACAGCAGCACCGCGCCGGCGACGATGCTGAGATCGCGCGTCGCCGCCCCGGCCACCGAGACTTCCATGCCGCGATTGATGACATCGCCGAGCACATCGAAACGGTTGTTGGCATCAAGATTGAAATAAGGTTTGGAAATGTCGAACACCCCGGCGACCAGCTTGATGGCGGGCGTGATCACATAGCGCAGCCCGGCATCGAACTGGCGGGTGCGGATGGCCGGCAGCGCCTCGTTGCGGTTGGCGGCATTGCCGGGCGCGATGCCGCTTTCTTCCAACCCGTTGGCGACCCCGGCATAAGCGACAAGCCGTTCGCCCAGATTGGCGGCAAGGGTGGCATAATAGAGCAAGGGCCGGGCATCGGTGGCCTGGACACCGCCGGTCGGCAGATCGATGCGCTTTTGATACTGGCTGTACTGCAGCCCGGCCGCCAGTTCGCCGACGCCTGCCCAGCGGCCATCATAGGCGATCCCGCCGGTCCATTGCCGCACCTTGTCCTGCTGCTGCGCGCCGAAGCCGTACAGCGGTTTGGGCGCGATGGAGGGCTGGTCGATGATCACCGGGCCGAGATCGAGCGTCGTTGAACCGCCGAAACGACGATCACCGGCGCGACCGCGCATCGCCAGATGCACCCGATGCCGGCGCGGGCCTTCGGCAAACAGCCGGGTCAGCCGCACTTCGCCGCTGATCGAGGCGAAATCGAGCTGCGGATCGGCGATGACGAATTGCCGGCCGCTGCCATCGGGGCGCAGATTGCGGATGAGATTGGTCGATTGATCGTCGACGACACGCGATGACCGGAACAGCCCGGCGCGCAGCAGCCAGGACGGGCCGAGCTGCCAATCGCCGATGAAGCCGAGATTGGTTTCGGTATTGCTGCCGTTGACCCAATCGGGGCCGAAGCGCTGGCGGCGCGGCAACGGCGGCGGCAGCACTTCGGTGGCAGGCAGGAAAGTCAGCCGATGATCATCGAGCAGCGAGCGGCTGACGTTGATGAATGGCATCAGCGTCAGCCCCGGGGACGGCGTCCAGCGCAGGATCAGGGCGCCGCCCAGTTCGTCTTCGCGCGTCTTGTCGAGCCCGCTTTCGAAGCGTGCCGACGCGCCGATCCCCAGGCTGAGCGTCGCCGCCACCGGCAGCACGGCATCGAGCTCGGCATTGGTGGTGCCCCAGCTGTCGATGCCGAGCTGGAGGCTGGCCCCCGCCTTGTCGCCGGGGCGGCGAAAACCGAAATCGACCAGCCCGGTCGGCGCCGGAAACGGGCTGCCGAGCGCGCTGAGCCCAACGCGTATGGTTGTCGAGCGCGCCAGCCGTGCTGTCGGCACGATGACCGGATCGAAATACAGCCCGTCGATGCGGACATTGCCGGCGGCGATTGGCGAAAAACCGCGCACGCTCATCTGGTTGTACAGGCCGATGACTTCGCGCCCGATGCTGGTGCCAAAGGCGTCACCGGCCTGGCGGACCGCATTTTCGTCGGCCCGCCCGCTGGTGACAGCGGGGGTAACGAGAGCGCCGCTGGTTGCGGCGGGGGCCCGCGTATCAACAGTCGCCGCGGGGGCCCGCGTGTCAACAGTTGCCGCAGGGGCGGCAGGCGATGCCACAACCGGTGGCCCGACGTCGATCGGCTGTGCAGCCAGCGGTGATGCGACCGCCAGCCATAATCCAACGCCTGTAGTGTGAACCATATACCCCCCGCCGGCACCTTTTCGATGTTGGCGGGGTATGTAAATGCCCTTCGAGTGTCAGTGGCAAATTAGTCCCGCGCCGGCGGGCCCGGAACGGCCGATTCGCCTTGGCGCAACCACCCCCGGCGTGGCGCCGTCTGCCCGGGCTCAGTAGCGGTAATGATCCGGCTTGAAAGGGCCTTCGGTGGACACGCCGATATAACCGGCCTGCTTGTCGCTGAGCTTGGTCAGCTTCACGCCGAGCTTTTCGAGATGGAGCATCGCCACCTTTTCATCGAGATGCTTGGGCAGCACATAGACCTGGTTCTGATATTGTTCGGACTTGGTCCACAATTCGATCTGCGCCAGCACCTGGTTGGTGAAGCTGGCCGACATGACGAACGACGGGTGGCCGGTGGCGCAGCCCAGATTGACGAGGCGGCCTTTGGCGAGGACGATGATCTGGTTGCCATCGGGGAATTCGACGATGTCGGTGCCGGGCTTCACTTCGGTCCATTTGTAATTGGACAGCGCCGCGATCTGGATCTCGGAATCGAAGTGGCCGATGTTGCAGACGATGGCGTTGGGCCGCATGTGCATCATGTGCTCGGCAGTGATGACATCAGCATTGCCGGTGGCGGTGCAGAAGATATCGGCGCGCTTGACTGCGTCTTCCATCGTGACGACTTCAAAGCCTTCCATCGCCGCCTGCAATGCGCAGATCGGATCGATTTCGGTCACCATCACCCGGGCGCCGCCGTTGCGCAGCGACTGGGCGCTGCCCTTGCCGACATCGCCGAAGCCGGCGACGCAGGCGACCTTGCCGGCGAGCATGACATCGGTGGCGCGGCGGATGGCATCGACGAGCGATTCCTTGCAGCCGTACAGATTGTCGAACTTCGACTTGGTGACGCTGTCGTTGACGTTGATCGCTGGGAACGGC
>CAJAHV010000277.1 GCA_903939555.1 uncultured Alphaproteobacteria bacterium
CTTGGGCATGGCCACCCCCGGCCAGCAGCGCACAAACCGCATCGCCGACCTTGAAACCCGTCACATGGCTGGCGATTTCCTCGACCACACCCGAGCACTCGAGTCCGAGAATTGGACTCGCACCCGGCGGGGGCGGGTAGCCGCCTTTGCGTTGCGAGAGGTCCGCGCGATTCACGGCGCTGGCCTTGACACGGATACGGATCTCGCCGTCACCCAAGGTCGGGCTCGGCGCATCGGCCCACACCAGTCTATCGCCGTCAACTTCAATGGCTTTCATGTCGTCGCTCCTGTTTCGGCCATGCTTGGCCATTCGTGATGGGGTTGTGCGAGATCGGCGCTGCCAGCGCGTCGTCGATGTCGCGGCCTGGGGATCATGGCCTGGCAAGGCCGAACATCTGGCAACCCGCGTGTGCAGGCTAAGAGTTTATAAACTACTTGAAGTCGCTTAAGCTCGTGGCCGTTTTCTCGGAAGGCTTTGACTGCAGTTTGAATTGTTTGACAATATTTTTTGGATCTATTGAATGAGGTTGACCATGAAGAAAATTCCGACCTACGCTTGCGCACTTGTTTTGTCGGGCTTCATAGGCTATGCGTTCGGACAGGGCGTGTCGCACCTGGAAGCTTCGATCGAAAATATGAATATGGCGATCAAAGAGGCGATTCAATGTGGTGGCGGTGGCAAGGTTGGATCCGGCTGCACAGGGCCCCGCGGTGAGGCCATTGTTCTGATGAAACAAGTTTTGGCCAAGCTGATTGAAGCAAAGAAGGCAACGCCCTGACGCGACAGTCAGCGCCGGATTTTCGTATCGCCGTCACCTGAAGCCGCGAGCGATACGCTCCTTGAGCATTTCGGTCGAGCCGTCCGTGAAGGCCGCTGCCTGCACGCTTTCGAGGTGTCTCAGGAAGGGGTAGCGGTCGGCGAAGCCTGCCGCGCCCATGCAGTGCAACAGCGCGCCGACATGCCGATGCGCCATCGTGGTGGCGAAGATCTTGGCCCGTGCGGCCGCGCCCTGCACGTCCTCGCCGGCGTCGAGGCGGTTGGCAGCGTCATAGATCAGCAACCGTGCCGCTTCAAGATCCACCGACGCGTCGGCCAGCGCGAAGCGCCATGACTGGTGGCCAGCGAGTGGTTCGCCGAAGGTCTTGCGCGCGCGCCCGTACTCGGCGGCCACACGTATCGATTCGGCCACCATGCCGCTGCACATCGCGCCGACGTAGATTCGCGCACCGTTGATCGACGTCAGCGCGCGCTTGAAGGCCTGTCCGGCCGGTGCCAGCAACTCGTCGTCGCTGGCCAGGTAACCGTCCAGTCGGTACGACCCGGTGCCCAGCGCCGGCAGCGCGCTGGTGATCGGGCCGCCGCGCACAAAGCCTGCACGCGAGGCGTCGACAACGAACGAAGCGATGCCGGCCGCGCCGCTGTCGGTTTCGGTCTGTGCATAGCACACTGCGACGCCGGTGCGGATCGCATTGATGATCCAGGCTTTCTCGCCGTCGAGTCGCCAGCCGCCTTCGACGCGGGTGGCGCGGGTGGTGATCGCGGCGAAGTCCGA
>CAJAHV010000278.1 GCA_903939555.1 uncultured Alphaproteobacteria bacterium
CCTCGAAAGGGAATGTTGAATCACATCATCGCACGCTTGGGAATCGCCCGCGTGAGTCAGACTTCACGATCATTGGTATTACGGCCAACGTATAATGTAGAAAGTTGTTTCGCCACCTTCCCCTTTCCCGACGGTCTGACCCCGAACATTCCCGCCGCCACTTATGCCGATGATCCGCGCGCGCAGGCGATTGCCGCTGCGGCGGCGCGGCTCAACGAATTGCGCGAGAATTGGCTCAATCCTGCCGATCTGGTGCAGCGGGTGCCCGAGGTCGTCCCCGGCTATCCCGACCGCATCCTGCCGCGCGACGAACGCGCGGCGAAGGAACTGAGCAAGCGCACCCTGACCAATTTGTACAACGCCCGCCCGCAATGGCTGGCCAATGCCCATGCGGCGCTCGATGTGGCGGTTGCCGATGCCTATGGCTGGGGCGCCGATTGGCGCGCCGGCACGATGACCGACGACGACATCCTAGCCCGCCTGTTCGCGCTCAACCAGCAACGCGCCGCAATACAATAAAAGGGGTGCAGGGGGTCACCCCCTGCCCGCCGGAGGCCCCAGCCTTTACCCGCGCAAAAACTTGACGATCGCCGAAAAATCGAGCGCGCCGCCGCCGTTATTGGCGAACATCTGGTACAGCGCCTTGGCTTGTGAACCCATCGGCACGCTGGCGCCGGCGGTGATGGCGGCACCAAGGGCGAGTTTGAGGTCCTTGAGCATCAGCGCGCTGGCGAAACCGCCTTCGTAATCGCGGTTGGCGGGGGATGTCGGCACCGGGCCGGGGACGGGGCAATAGCTGGTCATCGACCAGCTTTGGCCGCTGGCTTTCGACGAGATGTCGAAGAAGGTCTGGGCATCGAGGCCGAGTTTTTCGGCGAGGACGAACGCTTCGGCGGTGGCGACCATGGTGGCGCCAAGGATCATGTTGTTGCAGATCTTGGCGGCCTGGCCCATGCCGGCGCCGCCGGCGTGGATGACGGCCTTGCCCATATTGGCAAGGACCGGCTGCGCCAGCGCGAAGGCGGCTTCGGGCCCGCCGACCATGAAGGTGAGCGTACCGGCATCGGCAGCGGCAGTGCCGCCCGAGACGGGGGCATCGACCATCTTCAGGCCTTTTTCGGCGGCGGCTTCGCCGACGCTGCGCGCCGTGGCGACATCGATGGTCGAACAATCGATGAGGACGGCATGCGGGCTGGCGGCGGCGAACAGCGCGTCATGATAGGCAGCGGCAACATGGGCGCCGGCGGGCAGCATGGTGACGATGGCATCGGCGCCCAGCGCGGCGGCACGCGCGCTGGTGGCGGCGGTGCAGCCATGGTGGACGGCGCGGGCCACGGCATCGTCGGACAGATCGAAAGCGCGGACGTCATGCCCGCCGCGCACCAGATTGACGGCCATGCCGCCGCCCATGTTGCCGACGCCGATGAATGCGATGATGCTCATGTCAGTGTTTCCTTGTCATCCCGATCTTGACCGGGGACGCAGCTTCTTGTGGGCGGCGTGATGAAGAACAACTGGGTCCCGGGTCAAGCCCGGGATGACAGTGCTTTATTTCCCCGTCCAGACGCCGGGCCGCTTGGCGACGAACGCCGCCATGCCTTCGGACTGGTCCTGCGACCCGAACAGGCCATGGAACAGCCGGCGTTCGAAATTCACGCCTTGCGCCAGCGGCATTTCGAAACTGGCGTTGATGGCTTCCTTGCCGGCGATGGCGGCAAGCGGCGGCATGGCGGCGATGCTGGCGGCGAGCTTGATGGCTTCATCGACCAGATCGGCAGCAGGAAACACGCGCGCGACGAGGCCGGACTGTTCGGCCTCGGCGGCGCCCATCATGCGGCCGGTGAGGCACATGTCCATGGCCTTGGACTTGCCGATGGCGCGGACGAGGCGCTGCGAGCCGCCCATGCCGGGCATGACGCCCAGCTTGATTTCGGGCTGGCCGAACTTGGCATTGTCCCCGCAGACGAGGATATCGGCCATCATGGCAAGCTCGCATCCGCCGCCGAGCGCGAAGCCGTTGACCGCGGCGATCCACGGCTTGCGGGTGGCGGTGACGCGTTCATAGCCGGCGAAGAAGTTGCTGCCGTACATGTCGGCGAACGACTGATCGGCCATTTCCTTGATGTCGGCACCAGCGGCAAAGGCCTTTTCACTGCCGGTCAGCACGAGGCAGCGCTGCGACGCGTCGGCGTCATAAGCGGCGAAGGCGGCGATCAGATCGGCGAGCACCTGCGAATTGAGCGCGTTGAGCGCCTGCGGCCGGTTGAGGCGGACGAGGGTGACCGCGTCATGCTGTTCGACGAGGATGGTTTCGTAGGTCATCGGTCAATCCTTGCCAGCGGCATAATCATCGGCACCCAGAAAGTGCAGCGAGACATAGGGTTCATCCCCCACCACCCAACTGTCATGCCCCGGGCCGACATAAAAGACATCCCCGGCGCGCATCTCGATAACCCGGCCATCGGACATCGCCGCCGTCGAACAGCCAGAGATCACCATGCCGACATGTTCGACATGGCATTCGTGCGCGCCCGAGGCCGCGCCGACATCGACCGACCAGCGCCACCCCGGCTGATAGGTGGCGCGACCGATTGTCATGCCGCCGAGCCGGACCAGTTCGAAACGGCCCTTTTCGAATTCGCGGACTTCATCCGGCGTCTCGAAGCGCTTCAGGATGACATCGGTATCCACCGCGTCACTCCATGGTCGGGATAACAAACGCGCTCGCCGTGTCACCCACGCCGCCATCGGGCCAGCGGCCGGTCACCGTCTTGCGCTTGGTCCAGAACTGCACGCCTTCCATGCCGTGCTGGCCGAGATCGCCGAACGCCGAACGCTTCCAGCCGCCGAAGCTGTGATAGGCGACCGGCACCGGGATCGGCACGTTGATGCCGACCATGCCGACATTGACCCGGGCGGCGAATTCACGCGCCGCATGGCCGTTGCGGGTGAAGATGGCGACGCCATTGCCATATTGATGCTCCGAAGGCAGCCGCAGCGCCTCCTCGAAATCGGCGGCGCGGACGATCTGCAGCACCGGGCCGAAGATTTCCTCCTGGTAGCTGCGCATCTCGGGCTTCACATGGTCGAACAGCGATGGCCCGACGAAGAAGCCGCCTTCATGGCCCTGAAGCGAATAACCGCGGCCATCGACGACCAGCTCGGCGCCTTCGGCGACGCCCATGTCGATATAGGATTCGATCTTGGCCTTGTGCGCCGCGGTGACCACCGGGCCATAATCGGCATCGGGGTCGGTCGAAACGCCGATACGCAGCCGCGCGATGGCGGGCAGCAGCTTGGCGCGCAGCGCTTCGGCCGTCTCATGCCCCACGGGCACGACGACAGGCAGCGCCATGCAGCGTTCGCCAGCCGAACCGAAAGCAGCCCCGGCGAGATCGCGCACCACGGCATCGATATCGGCGTCAGGCATGATGACGGCATGGTTCTTGGCACCGCCCATCGCCTGCACGCGCTTGTTGTTCGCCCAGCCGCGCGACGAGATATAATGCGCGACATCGGACGAACCGACGAAGCTGACCGCCGAAATATCGGGATGATCGAGGATCGCGTCGACCATTTCCTTGTCGCCGTTGACGACACCGAAGACGCCATCGGGCAGGCCCGCCGCCTTGAACAGCGCACCCAGCCGCACCGGCAAGGTCGGGTCGCGTTCCGAAGGCTTGAGGATGAAGGCGTTGCCGGTGGCGATGGCGACGCCGGCCATCCACATCGGGATCATGGCGGGGAAGTTGAACGGGGTGATGCCGGCGCCGATGCCGATGGGCTGACGATGGGCGAAAATGTCGATGCCGGGGCCAGCGCCATGGGTGTATTCACCCTTGAGCACATGCGGGATGCCGCAGCAGAATTCGATGACTTCAAGACCGCGCTGGATATCGCCCTTCGAATCGGCGAGCACTTTGCCGTGCTCGGACGACAGGATGCGTGCCAGATCGTCGATCTCGGCCTCCACAAGCTCCTTGAACTTGAACATCACCCGGGCGCGGCGCTGCGGGTTGGTCGCCGCCCAGGCGGGTTGTGCCTTGCGGGCGGCGGCGACGGCCTGTTCGAGCGTCGTCGCATCGCCCAGGCGAACCTGCGCCTGCACCTTGCCCGAATTGGGATCGAAAACGTCGCTGCTGCGAGCGCCCGAGGAGACCGATTGGCCGGCGATGAAGTGATCAATGATACGCATGGCTGTGCCTTACCGCCGGAAGCCGGCCATCGCTACCTGCGATTTTTCCGCAGCAGCCGGCAGCGATGCAGGTGAAAGCGTGCGCCCGGCAGGCGCACGCCGCGCGCTTACGCCGTCTCGTCGCTGAAGGTCAGGCCGGCATGGGTGTGCAGCCGGTCGATCAGGCTCTGGCCGAGTGCGGCGCCCGCCACCCAGATACCGCCTGCGACATCGGGGCGTTCGTGCACCAGGCAGATCGCGGTTTCGGCGATCAGTTTCGATGTCGAAGCATAGCCCGGGTCCTTGTCGCCATGGACGGCGCCGCGCACCTGCCGGCCGTCGGCGGCGATGCCGACGAACACCAAGTCATAATAACCCGATTCGCGTTCTTCGCGTGACGGGCCTTCGCCGGGCTTGGGTACATTGTCGCCGGTCAGCGCCGGAAATTCGGTCTGGGCGCCGGGCTGGATGACCGCCATCTCGTCATAGGTGAAATTCTCGCCCCAGGGGTGGCCCTGCAGAAAGTTCGACCGATGGACATTCTTGGTGTTGATCGCCGCCATCATGAACGGGCCGACCTCGACATCGAGCGCCTCGTCGCGGCGGACCTTGTCACCACGCGGCTGCTCGGGACCGGTGAAACCCGGCGTCAGCGCAAAGGGGTTGAACATCACCGCGAGCAAGGACGGATCCTTCTGGATCGCCGCCATCGTCGCCCGGCCGCTGGCCGCCGTGCCGCCCGACAGGCCGCCGCGCATGTCGCGCACCCGGCCACTGACATGCGGCACCGGCGCGCCGAGATGCTTTTGCGCCAGCAATTGCGTGTAGCAGACGCCGAGTTCGAAGGGGGTCGAATCAAAACCGGCCGAAAAGATGATGCGCGCGCCGCTGGCCTTGGCGGCAGCATCGTAGAGCGGGATCATCGCCGCCATCCACGAAGGTTCGCCCGACAGGTCGAGATAATCGGTGCCGGCAGCGGCACAGGCGGCGAGCAGCGGTTCGCCGTACAATTGGTAAGGGCCGACGGTGGTGACGACGCATTTGGTGCGCGCGACCATGGCGGCCAGCGAGGCCGGGTCGGCAGCATCGGCGGTGATGAGCGGGACGCTGGCACCGATTTCAGCGCGAACCTGTTCGAGCTTTGCCTGCGAGCGGCCCGACATCGCCCATTTTATGGGGCCATCGCTGCCATAACGATTGTGGAGATGGGCAGCGACGAGGCGGCCGGTGAAACCGGTGGCGCCATGGACGATGATGTCGAATTCGGCGTTGGGATTCATGGGGTCGCTCCTGTGCGGGTACAGGCAGGACTTATGCCGAAGAACGACAGGAAGGAAAGCAGGAAGGTCTGGAAGACAGGCAGAACTTGGGCAAAGTCCAAGCTGACGTCAGACGAGATCGGCTGGGGAAGAACCGAGCGCCTTGCTGGCCGGTCTTGTGAGAATCTGGGCACAAGCTGCGCTTGCTTCCAGCCGCACTGCGGCTGGAGCGGGCGAAGGGATTCGAACCCTCGACTTCAACCTTGGCAAGGTTGCGCTCTACCCCTGAGCTACGCCCGCTCGACCATCGATTGCCATCGTGGCGAGGGGCGCGGTTACACGCCCCATTTTCGCAATGCAAGCAGATTCCGGAAAAAGGCACCGGCGATCCCCGGCTGTGGCATTGGCGACCTTGGCAAAATGCCGCCTGCGCCCCCATATGGCAGCAGCAACATTCCACTTTCACAGACAAAGGGCATCATCTTGGCCAGCCTTGCCACCGCCGCCAGCGAAAAAGCCAGCATCGAAGCCTTTCGCCGCGATGTCATCGATGCATCGAAAACGATGCTCGTGCTCGTCGATTTCTGGGCCGAATGGTGCGGCCCGTGCAAGACGCTGACACCGATGCTGGAACGCGCCGTCGCTGCCAATCCCGATCGAGTCGCGCTGGTCAAGATCGATGTCGACAAGAACCAGACGCTGGCCAGCCAGTTCCGCATCCAGTCGATCCCCACCGTCTATGCCTTTCTGGGTGGCCAGCCTGTCGATGGTTTTCAAGGCGCGCTCGGCGAACGAGAGTTGAAGGCCTTTATCGATCGCCTGCTCGCCGGCGCACCATTGCCCGCCGCCGAAGCCGATGCCGAAGCCGAAATCACCGCCATGCTCGAAGCCGCCGAACAGGCGAACGCCGCCGGCGCCCATGAAGACGCCGCCGCCATGCTCGGCACGCTGGCCCGCGAACTGCCCGAACGCGAAAACATCGCCGGCAAATTCGCCCTCACCCTGCTGGCGCTGGGGCAGACCGATGTCGCCGCGCAGGCGCTGGCCGCCGTGCCGGCCGAATCGAAGGATGGCGATGTCGTCCGCGCCCGCGCCGCCATCGCGCTCGCCGCTGAAGCCGTGCCGGTCGATGATCTGGCAGGCCTGCTCGCCGATGTCGCAGCGCACCCCGACGATCATCAGAAACGCTTCGATCTTGCCGGCGCCCTGCTGGCCAAGGGCGACCGCGATGGTGCCGCCGATGCCCTGCTCGCCATCATCGCCGCCGACCGCCAGTGGAATGATGCGGCGGCGCGCACGACGCTGCTCAAGATGTTCGAAGCCACCGGCCTTGATGATCCCTGGAGCATCAGGACCCGCGCCCGGTTGCGATCAGTGCTGTTTTCATGAGCCCGGACGAGCCGCTGCCCGCTGCCGTGCCGGTGTTTCCGTTGACCGGTGCGCTGTTGCTGCCCCGCGGCGTGCTGCCACTCAACATCTTCGAACCGCGCTATCTTGCCATGGTGCGCGATGCCATGGTGGCCGCCGGAGCCGCGCACCGCATCATCGGGATCATCCAGCCGCGTGCCAATGGCGAGCCGCCGCCGCTTTATGAAGTCGGCTGCCTGGGGCGGATCAGCGATTATCGCGAAACCGAGGATGGCCGCATCCTGATCGCGCTGACCGGCGTATCGCGCTTCCGCGTTCAGGCCGAACTGGCGCGTACCACGCCGTATCGGCAGGTCATGGTCGATTATCTCGGCTTTGGCGATGATCGCGACGAACCCGACGCCCTCGCCGCCGCCGCGCGCGCCGGGCTGGAGGATATTTTGCAGACCTATCTCGATGCCAAGGGGCTTTCAGCCGATTGGCAGGCGGTGAAGGATGCCGATGATGAAGCGCTGGTGACAACGTTGGCCAGCGTCTGCCCTTTCGAACCCCCGGAAAAACAGGCGCTGCTCGAAGCTGAAGATCTTGCTGACCGCACGGCGACGTTGACCGCGCTGATGTCCTTTGCGCAAGGCCAGGACGACACCGGCCAGCGCCCGACGCTGCAATGACACCGACACCCGATCCCAAGCTGTTGGCGATCCTTGTTTGTCCGCTGACCCGCTTGCCGTTGCGCTATGACGCCATAGCGCAGGAACTGGTCGCCGATCGGGCCGGGCTGGCCTATCCGATTCGCGACGGCGTGCCGATCCTGCTCGCCGAAGCGGCGCGGGAGTTTGTGCCAAGCGACGACTAGCGCATCTGGCCGTAAATCGGAGTCAGCACCAGCCCGCTCCCCCTGCCCAACCACCCGACAGG
>CAJAHV010000279.1 GCA_903939555.1 uncultured Alphaproteobacteria bacterium
GTGCCGCTCGGCCCGGGAGCCTCGTCTTGGGCGGTGAGCTCGAGCCGACCGGCGGTATCTGCGGCTTCGATTGCGCTGGCCGGGTACGCTGCCGTAGGGACGCTGACGAGAATCAATGGCATTCGTAGTAACGGCTTTCCGGCCTCCAGCCGGGGTGCCGGGATCTGCATCTCGACTGCCATGCCGGCAGTGCCAGCCGGGTCGACGTTTGGGGCGAACCGGACTTCTAGCCGCGCTGGAACCGGAACTGTCTTGCCTGCATCGTTTGCCCGCGCGTCTGCCGAAACAAGGGCCGCAAGTGGCAGGACCAAAGTGCCTATCAATAACCGGCACAACGAAACCGCAAAAAGCCGGCCTGCCATCGCGGCAATGATCATCTTGCCTTACCTCGTTACATCCGTGACACGATACGTGCCCGTCGTGGTTTGCCGTCACGCCTGAGGGCCTAATTTATAGGCCAAGACTGGAAATATCTGGCTAAAAAAGGGGTTAGTAGCTGTTGATATGGAAATTTTATGCGATCGGAGCAGCGCTTGGCGATTGATGCAGTTTCTTCGGCACTACAAATTCTTCCGGAGTGTACGCTCGATCGTCGGTTAATGGAGTAAGCCGACATTCAGCGCCGTCGGCAGGAACGGCTGCAATGTCCCAGCTCTCGTCGTTCGTGGGCCAATCAACACGGGAGCCAAGCGTCAGGTTTTGACCACTAGATCCGGCCGCATCTTCGCTGGGTCAGCTCGATCTCTATGCCGGTTAAGCGCTACCTAAGCAGCCGGGCCGCCTGTATCGCCAGCAAGGCCGCCGCTTCATCAGTATTGCGCCAGAGCTGGGCTTGGAACTGACCGTCCGGTCATCGCGCCAGAACAAAGCGCGCGAGGGGGTCAGTCCTGAATGATGGCGTAACCCCGCAGTTGATAGGTCGCCATCGTCGTGATTGCTGCGATGTCGACCTTGACGTCCGGGTTGATCTCGTCGCGCGCAAAGCCAGCAGACACCATCGACTGGCCGCATAGCCGGACACTGGCGCCGGCGGCGGTCAGCTGCTTGATCAATTCGGCGTTCGGATTGGCCTCGTCCTTGAAACGCTTGGCAAAGGCTGGTGCCGTCAGCGCGGTTTTCGCTGCCGGCCCGTGCATCGTCACGATGATGTCGCCAGGTTGCAGCTTGACCCCGTGGCGGTTCAGCAGGTTGACCATCCGCGCGACGCGTTCCAGCCCTTGATGCACCACGCCTGGCGTGCGCGTCGCTTGCGACACATCGAAGACCACTTTGTAGCGGGTTGTCGGATCAGGCTTTTCGAACGGGTCGGGAACTTCATGATATGCACCGAAATCGGGCACGAGCCGCAGCGTGGTCTGCGCCAGTGCAGGCACCGCGACCAGCGCCGCAGCAAGCGCCATGGACATCAAAAACGGGCTCTTGGCGGTGCTGGGCATCGATTGTCCTCCGGGAACGTAATGGCTATGGATTGTTACATGTTCTACATAGCAAGCGATTGCGGAAGCACCATAGCATCACCGGCCGGGCGCCGCGGTGAATGAAGGGATTGCTGACCGGATTGGCAATCGGGATCGTGGTCGGAGCCGGGGCGATGGCGACCTTTGGCCGCTCGCAGTCGAAGCCGGCCGCAGCGACCCACTCAGCGCGCGCCCCCGCCGCTGCGCGGTTCGCGCCGCGCCTCGCGGCAAATGCACCGGCCGATGCGTATGGCGATGCCGTGCGGTTGGGCGAGAAACTGATGACCGACACAAAGGCCTTGGCACCGCGCTACGCCGGCAACGATCTCGTCTGCAGTAATTGCCATCTCGACGCTGGGCGCAAGGCGGGGGCCGCGCCACTGTGGGCGGCATTCGTGAACTTTCCGGCGTTCCGCAGGAAAAATGGCGAGATCAACAGCTTTCAAAAGCGCGTGCAGGACTGTTTTCTCTACAGCCTGAATGGCACGCCGCCGCCGCTGGGCAGCCCCGAATTGCTCGCCATAGAAAGCTATGCCGCGTTCATGGCGCATGGCCTGCCCAGCGGCGTGTCACCGCCCGGTCGCGGCTTCCCGAAGATCGCGGCGCCGGTCCAAGCCGGCGATGACCGACGCGGCGCACTGATCTTTGCCGAAAAATGCAACGCCTGCCATGGCGCGGATGGCGCCGGGCAACGAGACGGCGACACGATCTATCCGCCGCTCTGGGGTGCAAGTTCGTACAACTGGGGCGCCGGCATGGCGACAATCGACAAGGCGGCGGCGTTTATCCATGCCAACATGCCGCAGGGCCAGGAGGGCAGCCTGTCGGTCCAGCAGGCCTGGGATGTAGCAACCTACATCGATGGCAAGGTTCGCCCGCAGGACCCCCGCTTCGACGGCGATCCGCAAGCGACACGCCGGCGCCACCATGATTCGCGCATTTCCCGCTATGGCACGGTTGTCGCTGGGCATACGCTAGGCGACCCAGCAACGACGCCAAACGCAGGCCGCCATGAAAATTAGTGACCAAATTTGTTGACGACATACAGGCAACTATCAAGCCGGCCTTTTGCCGAATAACGATGCTATATGTTTAAAAACGCACCGAATGATGAGCCTACCAATAAGTCGCTCAAATTGCGATAATGATGGCAAAACAGCCGGAATTGATGGGGTCGCGCCTCGCGCGAAGAACGACCTTCGAAACGAGGTCGAAATAGAAACAGAAACAGTTGCTTGCGATGTTTCTCGAAGGAGTCATATTTTGGAGAGTGTTCACATTTGGAGCTTTTTTCAATCTGTGTAGCTCAGTCGGTCAGTGCGATGCCGTTGAGCTTCGTGTTTGGATCAATAAAGTACCACGCTAGACCTCCGGCGAGGCAAACGCCTGCCGTAAAAAGGAAAGATACCGACCATCCCAATGCGTCGGCGATAACTGGCGTGAGAAGCGCTACAGCAGCGCCGCCAATCTGGCTGCCCATGTTCATCGCGCCCGAAACCGCTCCGGCAGAACGCCGGCCGATGTCGGCGCTAAGAGTCCAAAAGGCACTTTGTGCCAGATATAGCGACCCAGAGCCTAGGGCGAGAACAGCCGCGACGATGCGAACATCGCTGACCTGCGTTGCGCCTGCGATAAATATTGCTGCTAGCATCATGCCCACCCCAGCGATCCCGCAACGCCCTACGCGGCTCCCGCGACTTACGGTCAGCCGGTCGGCAATCCATCCCCCGACGGGTGACGCGACCGCCATCGCGATGAAAGGCAGCGTACCATAGATCCCGCTCGATTTGAGATCGAGGCCGCGCACACTCGATAGATAAGTGAAGAACCAAGTGAAGAATATGTAGGCGGCGTACCCGAAGCAGAAATAGCTGAAGATCAGCATCCGTACGGTGCGGTTGCCGATGATCGCCCGCCAGGAAGCCTGCGTCGAGGCAGCCGTCTCGGCCGGAAGGCCAGCCTCGATGTGGCGGCGTTCCGCATCGCCCGTCCAAGGGTGACGCGCCGGCGTTTCCCGGGCGACCAGCAGCCAAGCGACCAGAGCTACCAAGCCGATGGCGGCAGTTACCCAGAAAGCGGCTCGCCAGTCCCGAGTCAACATGATCGCAGTGATCAGCGGCGGCGCAATGCCGGCCCCAACACCGACGCCAGCGAAGATGAGCCCGTTCGCCAGCCCACGTTCCGATGACGGCATCCAGTTGGCTACCATGCGGTTGCTGGCGGGGAAAATCACCGCTTCGCTAACCCCCAGGGCGAAACGCACCGCAAGGAGCGCGGCAAAGGCATAACCGAAGCCGGCCGGGATCGAAGCGGTGACAGCGGTCAGCACACTCCAGATCACAACACCAAGGGCAATGATCCGGTAAGCGCCGTAGCGATCGGCAAGCCGGCCGGCGATTGGCTGGGTAGCCGCATAACCGAGCGAAAAAGCGCTGAACACGACCCCGAGCTCGACATTCGAAAGCCCGAGTTCGGCCTTCAGCATCGGTGCCGCAATTGCGATGTTGCTGCGGTCGAGATAGGCGACCGCGGCGACCATGAAGGTCAGCGCTATCATTTGCCAGCGGACATTGCCGACGGGCGCTGCCGCCGTCACGTTGGGGGTTGAGGTTTTCACTCAGGCCTGCACTTCGCCGATGACATCGGGGTCCATCCCCCAGCCGGGAAGTTCGAGAGGACGTGTGTAGATGCCTTCGGGACCGCGCGTAATGGCGTAATTCTCTTCGAACATCTGGTAGACTTCGCGCGGGCCGCCCGGTGAGGGCAGGAACAGCTCAGCCCAGGGGGCATTGACCGTCGCAATTGAATAATGTGTTGATCCATTGAGACCGCCACCATGCGGAATCACCGGGATATCATAAGCCGCCGCAAGCGCGCCGATCTTGCGCATCTCGGTCAGCCCGCCGCACCAGTTCAGATCGGGCTGCCAGATTTGCGCGCCATTTGTTCGAAGCAGTTGCCGGAAGCCATAGCGGCCATATTCATGTTCGCCCGTTACGATACGGGTAGACTTGATGGCCTCATTGAGGCGACCGAACCCTTCGTAATCGTGCGGTTGGAGCACTTCCTCCATCCAGTACACTCGATATGGCTCGAGCATTTGAGCCATTTCGATGGTATAACGCTCGGTCCACGCCATCCAACAATCGAGCATGATCTCACCATCCGGGCCCAGCGCCTTGCGGGCACGTTCGACGAGCCTTACGTTCTCTTGCATCCCGGCGCGCCCGCTGGCGGGACCGTGCGGGATAGCGAGCTTGAGCTTAGTGTAGCCGAAATCGACATGCTGCTCGATGTCGTTGCCCGTGCAATAGGCCGGCACCCGGTCCTTGGTCTCGCCGCCGAGCAGCCGGTAGATCGGCATATTCAGCGCCTTGCCGACAATGTCCCAGAGCGCATTGTCGAAGCCGCTGATGGCATTCATCGTCACGCCCATGCGACCATAGGACATTGTAGACCGCCAGTTGATGTCCCAGTTGCGCTCGATATCGAACGGATCACGCCCCATCATCAGTTTTTTGAGATGGCCCATGACGATCGCACCGCCACCGCCGCCGCCGCGGCCATAGCCGGTGATACCCTTGTCAGTGGTCACTTCGACCGTGAAGCCCGGCACATTCGTGGCGCCAAACAGACTACGAGTGGCCTTGTATTCGGGATAGATGGACACTGGGTTCGCTACTTCGACATCCTGTGTCGACCAGCTGCCCTTGGATGGCGTGTATTGGGGGTATGGGCGTTTGGGTCGCACCTTCACAATGCGGATGCCGGTAATCTTGAGCCGTGACTTTTCCTCGGCGAAAGCGAGGTCCGGAAGCGCTATGCTGGCGGCTGCGAGCGCCATACCGCCAGACACGAATTCACGACGATCCATAGTCTCGACCCTTTGCAGCCGCCTCAGAAGTTGAAGCGGACGCCGGCACTGAACATCCTGCCAATCTGGTCATACAATGTGCGGTTTCCGAAGCTACTGCCCGCGATTAGGAAAGACGGTGTCTGCGGCGGGTCCTTGTCGAAGACATTATTTACGGTGACAAATGCCTTGAATCGTTCCTTCGAGTCGAGGTCCATGTTGAGGGTCAGGTCGGTGTAGAACACCGCCTTCTGATAGTTGATGTCGATGTCCTTGGCAGCAAAGCTCTTGTCAAAATTGCCGGGGCCGATGTAGCGGCCCTGGAGGAAGACTCCGTAGCGGCCAAAATCGACATTCGCTGAGACGACACCTTGCCACTTCGGCGTGCTGTTGCCTATGTCACCAGCCAGTTCCAGCGGCAGGCCTCCGGGGATTTGGTTCTGCAGCGTGATGACATAGTTGAAGATGCTGCGGAGGTTAATGTCGGCGCTGCCGATGCTGGTCCGGTAATTGGCCTCGAAATCGATGCCCTTGGTGCTGCGAAGATCGACATTGAAGAACGGCAGTTCGATACGCGCCAGCTCGCCATCGGCCCCGCGTTGCAGGAAGCGGCAGAGGTTCGTGGCGCCCTGAAAGCAGAGATCGACCGTGCGCTGCGGGGTTAGCGCCGAGATCGCGTCCTCGATGTCGATCTTGTACCAGTCGGCCGAGAAGGTGAAGCCCGGCACGAAGGACGGCTGGAGGACGACGCCTATTACGGTGGTGTTGGCGATTTCCGGCGTCAAGTCGAGGTTACCGATGTTGCCGGTGAGCGCGTTGCGCGAGGCATTGTTGCGGAACGGATCGGTGACGGTCGCAGTGCCCTGGCTCGACCCGCGATAGAGTTCGGCCAGGTTGGGAGCCCGGATGTCGCGCGAGCGGGTGGCACGAAAGCGGATGTCGCGGATCGGCGAATAGACGCCGCCGACCTTCCAGGTCGTGACGCCGCCACTGTTGCTGTAGTCAGTGTAGCGGATGGCGCCGTTGAACGAGAGAGCCTCGGCAAAGGTCTCGCCTTCGAAGACCGGCAAGTTCACTTCGCCGAAAGCTTCCTTGACGGTGACGCCGCCCTTGGCGGGCTGCGGGTTCGAGCGTTCGAAGCCGCCGAGCGTGTTACGCAGGCCGGTTGGGAAGCCCTGAATGCCGGCGCCGGTACGGATGCTCGACGAGATCGGGTCGGTGATCTGGACGAAACTCTCCTTGCGCCAGCCGACACCGGCCGCGACCTTCACCGCCCCGCCCGGCAGGTCGAAGATGCTGCCCTGCATGCTGGTTTCGAAGACATCCTGCTTGACAGTGACGTCCTGCACGGCGGTGCCGGTGATATAGCGCAGCGCCGCCGCCGAGGGTGCGCCGTTGCCGAAGATGTTGACCGGTACGCAACCATCGCTTGGCACCAGCAGCGTCGAGCGGCAGATGATGGTGCCCGTGGGGACGCCGGCGGCATTGCCAGCCTGCGCCACCACCGCATCTGCAGCGCGGTAGAGGTTGTTGGAGATCGGGTTGTCGCTGGTCTTGAATACCGAGCGGTTCTGGCCGTGCTGGAAATAAGCGTTGTAGGTCCAGTCGCTGAACCCGAACTTGCCGTCCAGTCCGAAGACCACCCGCTTAGTGTCGCTGCGTCCGTCCATCGTCGGCGTTGCCATGTCGGGGCTGACGCGGCCCAGCGTGAACTGGGTGATGTTGCCGCCGGTCATTGCCGCCCTCGTGGCGGCGGGCAGATAAGCATTGTCCTGGAAGATCGGGAAGGCAGTGTTGCCGAGCTGGAAGGTCGGCAAGCTCGCATAATGGACGTCGTTGCGCGCCAGATTGCCCTCGGCATAGATGGTAAGGTTACTGCTGACTTCATATTCAATATGCAGGAAGCCGACGGCGCGGGCTTGCGCTGGCTGGAGCACGAGTAGCAGGTTGGGGTTGTAAGCGTTGGGATCGGTGCTGCCGGCCATCTGGGTGGCGGTGCGCGGCGTGCCGAACTGGAAGGCCCGTGGCGTGCTGACGCCGTTGACGAAATTGAAGGTGGTGCCGGCGAGTGCGGTGTTGGTGACCAGACCACCGAGCGAGGCATTTGCCGCCAGCGGGTTGACGACGACGAGGCGCGTCGGGTTGGACGGTGAGGCAGGGTTCTGCGCGGTGACGCTCGGATTAGTGATAATGCCGCGGCCGCGCGCGGTCCAGTCGCGCTGCTGGGCCTGGCCGATGCCGGCGCTATCATAATATTCGACGCTGCCGATGACGTTCAGCTTGTTGTCGAGGAAGGATTTGCCGGCAGCCAGCGTGAGCTTGAAATATTCATTGTCACCCTGCCCAGACACGCCGCTGGAGGCGTCGCCCTTGAAGCCCTCGAACTTAGTGTTCAGGCGGAAGTTGACGACGCCGCCGACCGCATCCGAACCATAAGCCGCCGACGCACCGCCGGTGACGACTTCGACCTGGCTGATCAGGGCTTCGGGGAGCAGCGCGACGTCGACGGCACCCGAGGACGAGGCCGGGACGAAACGGCGGCTGTCGAGCAGCACCAGCGTCCGAGAGGTGCCGAGGCCGCGCAGGTTTAGATTGGCGGCGCCGTTGCTGCCCGTGGTGCCGGTGCTCTGGTTGGCGACGCTGACCGAGCCGGCGAAGATCGGCAACTGGAGCAGGCCTTCGGTGATGGTACGCGGCGCGGCGAGTTGCAGCTGCTCGACGGTGGCGACGGTGACCGGCGTCGGTGCCTTGGCATTGTCGACGACGACGCGTGAACCAGTCACGACCATCACCTCTTCGGTGTCCTCGTCTTCTTTGGTGGCGGTAGCTGTCTGGGCCAGCGCCGGGAAGGCTATGCAGCCGGCAAGGGCGGTGGAGGCGCAGAAGCGCAGTAGGCGTGATGCAGGTACAAAACCCGATACAGGCATAGCTAGCATGATGGTCTCCCCAAAGTGCATCGCCGACCCTTCCGGTTACTCGATGCCAGTTGAACGCACATTTTTTGTTACGCTACATGTCGTCAGACCGTCCCTATATATGAGACACAATCCTACTATGTAGGACAACATGACTTGTGATCGATGTCAAGCGTCTGTGTGCAGCCCTCGGGAAGTATTTTTTCTGAGCCTCAATAGGTGGTGCGGCCGCCCGAGATGTCGAAGGTGGCGGCAGTGGAGAAGCTGCATTCGCGGCTGGCCAGCCAGCAGACGAGAGCGGCGCTTTCATCGACTTCGCCCAGACGTCCCATCGGGATGCGTGAACGCATATATTCGATCTGGCTGGCCGGAAGCTGCTCGAGGATCGGGCTATCGAAGGTGGCAGGGGTGACGCAGTTGACGAGGACGCCGGTCAGCGCCAACTCCTTGCCAAGCGACTTGGTCAGGCCGATGACGCCAGCCTTGGAGGCTGAATAGGCCGACGCATTGGGATTGCCTTCCTTGCCGGCTACCGACGAGATGTTGATGACCCGGCCATAGCCGTTAGCGACCATGAGCGGCACCACCTCGCGGCAGCAATAGAAGACACCGTTTAGGTTGATGTCGATGACGCTGCGCCATCCCTCGACTGGGAAGGCGGTAACGGGCATGCTGGCCCCCGTGATGCCGGCGCTGTTGACGAGGATGTCAACGCGGCCGAGCAAAGCTTGGCTGGCGGCGGCGGCGGCGACCTCGGCGTGGTTAGCGACATCAAGAGCGACGATATGGCTGGCCCCGGTTTCTGCTCTGGCAGCTTCAAGCATCGCTGTGTTGCAGTCCCACAGAGCGACCTTGCCGCCCTCTGCGACGATCCGCTTGGCGGTGGCGCGGCCGAGGCCCGACGCTCCGCCGGTGATGATCGCGGTCTGGCCGGCGAAGCGCCCGGAACCGGCATAGGCGGGGGTGTCGGAAGTGGCGCTCATCTGCGGGGTCTTTTCTGATCGGGGCTATATGCAAAAACGCGCTGGCGCTGGGTGCCGAGTTTCTCGATGCCGAGCGTGATGGTGTCGCCGGGCTTAAGATATTGCGGCGGGTTCATACCGAGCCCGACGCCTGGCGGGGTGCCGGTGGTGATGATGTCACCAGGCATCAAGGTCATGAAGCTGCTAACATAGCTGACGATATGAGTGACGTTGAAGATCATCGTCCGGGTGTTGCCGGTCTGGCGGCGCTCACCGTTGACACTTAGCCACATCGACAGTGTCTGCGCGTCCCCAACCTCGTCCGAGGTTACCAGCCAGGGACCGACGGGGCCGAAGGTATCGCAACCCTTACCCTTGTCCCAGGTGCCGCCGCGCTCCATCTGATAGGCACGCTCGCTGAGATCGTTGACGACGACATAGCCGGCGACATGAGCCAGCGCGTCGGCCTCGGCGACATGGCTGGCGCGGGTGCCGATGACAACACCCAGTTCGACCTCCCAATCGCTCTTCGTCGAGGCCGGTGGCAACATTACGTCATCGTCCGGTCCTTGCAGGCAGCTTGTTGCCTTCATGAAGATCACCGGCTCGTCGGGAACCGGCAGGTTCGATTCGGCAGCGTGGTCGGAATAGTTGAGGCCGATTGCAATAAACTTGCGGACATGGGCGACCGGCGGACCCAGCCGCGTCCCCGGCGGGACTAGCGGCAGCGCCGCCAGATCGAGCGCGGCGAGGCGGGCGAGGCCAGCCGGCGACAGGGTCGCGTCGTCGATATCGGTTATGACCCCGCCAAGGTCGCGGATGCAGCCTTCAGCATCGAGCAGACCGGGTCTCTCGACGCCGACGGAACCATATCGCAAGAGTTTCATAGACCGGCTACAACGCGGCATCTGAAATGTGACATAACGGCCTGCCCTCTTGTTTTGTCCCGATATATGAGATAGGTGTTTATATTATGGATAATCTGAAATCAAGCCGGACGGGTATGATTTTCCTGCCGCCGGCTGGGCGCGGGGTGGCGGCCAAGGTGGAGCCGAGGTCGGCGGCTGGCAGCCAGACCCTGTCGCGGGGTCTCGACCTGATCGAGGCAGTGGTCCAGACGCCGGCGACGCTTTCGGAATTGTCCAAACGACTTGGTATCAACCGCAGCACCGTTCACCGGCTCGCCTCGGCGCTGGCCGACCGGGGCTATCTGAAGCTGGAAGCTGGCGAGGGCTATATGCTTGGCGCCAAGCTACTCGAGCTTGGTCATGCGGCGCGGCGGCAGATCAACCTGCCGCGTGTGGCGCGCCCTCACCTGGAAGCACTGTGCGATTCGACCGGCGACGCCGTGCATCTCGGCGTGCTCTATGAAGACAAGGCGCTTTATCTCGATAAGCTGTCCGGCACGCGGCGGGTAGAGATCGGCTCGCGGGTCGGCGAGCGGCATCCCTTGTGCGCGACCGGGCTCGGCAAGTCCCTGCTGCTGGACTGCAGCGAGATGGAATGGCTGGAAATCTATCGCGCCGAGACCGGGCACGGCGGTGCCGCCGACCCGGCCTATGCGGCCTGGGTAGAGCAGATGCGCGGATATGCGGCGGGCGGCTATTCGTTCGACCTCGAAGAAAATGAGGACCGAGTGCGTTGTGTCGGCGCGCCGATCCGCGACGAGACGGGCGAAATCGTCGCGGCGATCAGCGTGTCGAGCGTTGCCCAATATATGAGCGACGATCGTATGGCCGGGCTGGTGGCGACGGTGTCGTCGACGGCGGGCGCGATCAGCCGGGCGCTGGGATGGTCGGGCCGGTGATGCCATGCCGATGGTGATCGCGTCGGCCGGAGATTTCCGCGAGGCGGCGCGGCGGCGGCTCCCCCGCTTCCTGTTCGATTATATCGACGGTGCCGCCTATTCTGAGGTGACAAGTCGGCGCAATGTCGAGGATCTGGCCGGGGTGGCGCTCCGCCAGCGCGTTCTTAACGACGTTTCCGCGATAGATACCGGGACGACATTGTTCGGCCAGCGCTGGGCGATGCCGGTCGGGCTGGGGCCGGTGGGGCTGAGCGGCATGTATGCGCGGCGCGGCGAGGTGCAGGCGATGCGGGCGGCGAGCGCGGCGGAGATCCCGCTCTGCCTGTCGACCGTTTCGGTCTGCAGCCTCGAGGAGGTGGCGGCGGCAGTGGCGGTACCGCCCTGGTTCCAGCTTTATGTGATCCGTGACCGGGAATTCATGAAGGCGCTGCTGGACCGTGCCCGGGCGCTGGGCTGCGGGGCGCTGGTTTTCACCGTCGACATGCCGGTGCCCGGCGCGCGCTACCGCGACCCGCATTCCGGTATGTCCGGGCCTTATGCGCCGCTGCGCCGCTATGCGCAGGCGCTGGCGCATCCTCGCTGGGCGCTCGACGTGGGCGTTAGGGGCCGGCCGCATACGCTCGGCAACCTCGCTTCGGTGCTGGGCTCGGGGACAGGGCTGGAAGATTTCATCGGTTGGCTGGGGCGAAATTTCGATCCCTCGGTGACGTGGCGCGATTTAGGCTGGATCCGCGAGCATTGGGACGGGCCACTGATCATTAAGGGTATTCTCGATCCCGACGATGCGGCTGAGGCCGCGGCGCTGGGGGCGGACGGGATCATCGTCTCCAACCATGGCGGGCGCCAGTTAGACGGGGTCGTTTCCAGTGCGGTGGCTTTGCCAGCGATTGCCGAGCGGTGCGGCGGCGCGCTGACCGTGCTGGCCGATGGCGGAGTGCGATCGGGGCTTGATGTCGTGCGGATGATGGCGCTCGGCGCGCAAGGCGTGATGCTCGGCCGGGCCTGGGCCTATGCGCTGGGGGCGCGCGGCGGGGCCGGAGTGTCGCAGCTTCTCCAGATCATCGCCAGCGAGATGCGGGTGGCGATGGCACTGACCGGCTGCACGTCGGTTTCAGACATCGGGCCGCACGTGCTGGATCGACGAAAATACCAAAAATAGAGTTGACATGTCACATATTGGGATGCCAGTCTTCGCTCCAAGATAGATAAATAATGGACTGAGCAAATCTGGGGAGTGACGACGATGCGACATCGGATCTTTTTCGCCTTGGCGGCAACCACCATGCTGGCTTCTGCGGGGGCGCTTCATGCGCAGGAGACGGCACCCGAGCAGAGCTCTTATACGACCACGCCCGATGGCAAGACCTGTGACGGGGTGCTCGATACGGCGCGCCAGTGCATCGCGCGCGACCTGACGAAGAACACGCTCGATCGGCCCTATCGCCCGGCAGGCCATTCCGATGGACGACTGGCCGGGCCGAACAGCGGCTTTGGCCGGCGCGACCGGCGGCTTGTATATAGCACGACGCCGGGCGGTCATGCGGGTGGTCAGTATCCGGGCAGCACCAATGGGATCGGGATCATCGTGCTCGATGCCGAGAAGAATTATTCCTTCGTCAAGCGGATCCCGACCTGGGACGTGCCGGCGAGCATGACGCCGGAGGAAGTGGCCGGTGTGTCGGCGAGTGCGGCAACCAACATGATCTATTTGTCGACGCGGGGGCGTCTGGCGGCCTTTGATCTGGCGACCGACAAGAAGGTCTGGGAGAACACCTATACGCCCGGCAGTTGCTGCGAGCGTGGGCAGGTTACGCCAGACGGGCTGACCCTGATCGTCGGCTCGGACCTCAAGGACTTCTGGATGGTCGTGGATGCCAAGACCGGTAAGCTGAAGGGCAAGATCCAGGCCCCTGCCAGCATGTTTGCTCATAATATGGCGCTGAGCGCGGACGGCAAGACGGTGTTCATGGCGCCGAACGGCAACACGATCACCGTGGGTGACGTGGAAAAGATGAAGGCAACCAAGACAGTTACCTTCTCCGACCATGTCCGCGTCTTCACCATCAACCATGATGCGACGCGGGTTTACGCCAATTTGAACAACCTGCTCGGGTTCGAGATTGCCGATGTGACCACCGGCAAAGTCATCAAGCGGATCGAGGCACCGGCGCATATGTGGAAGGCGCAATGGGCCGATCCGACCAAGCGTTTCTATGGCCATGGTGGGCCGGTCCACGGCATTGCCATGTCTCCGGACGAGAGTGAGATCTGGGTGGTCGACAACATCAATTACGGCGTGCTGGTCTATGACAATACCGGCGAATGGCCGGTGCTGAAGGAGACCTTCAAGACCACGCACTCCGCCAACTGGATCAACTTTGGGCTGGATGGCAAGCTGGTCTATCTGGCGTCGGGCGATGTGGTCGATGCCAAGACCAAGAAGATCGTCGGCTTTATGAACGACGAGTTCGGCAACCCGCTGTTCAGCGAGAAATATCTCGAAATGAGCTTCTCGAACGGGAAGTTGCAGCGCACGGTCAACCAGTTCGCACATGGCATTCCTGAGGCGGTGAAGGCTAGGCTGGCGGCGAAATGAGGCTGTGGCGCCGTGCCTTTATGCTGGGCACGGCGCTGCTCGCGCAGCCCGCTCTGTGCGCGGCACCCGTTTTCGAGGGCGATCCGGCCAACAAGGTGGCGGTCGATAAAGTTTGCACGCGTTGCCACAAGAACGGGATGTTCCTGTCGACACCGCGCTCTTGGATCCGCTGGACCGATGTGTTCCGCACCATGTCTGCCCGCGGCGCCACCGGCACCGATGCGGAGCTGGACCGCGTGGTGACGTTCTTTCTCGAAAACCTAACCATCATCAGCGTCAATGCATCGCCGGACAACGAGCTCGGCCCGGTTCTGGGCGCCAGCGACGCCGTCGTAGAAGCGATCCTGCGGCGCCGGGAAAAGCAGCCGTTCCGCAATTTCGACGAACTTGCGGCTTTTCCGGGTCTCGATCGTGCTACGCTCGAACGCCGCCGCGGCCGCATCCTGTTCTGATCGGAGCCTTCATGCAGGTTCATCAATTTCTGCCATTCATGCTTCTGATCGCGGCTGCAAGCCCGGACAACACCCAGCATGCCGCGACGGATACCCTTGCAGCGTCGGTCACCACCATCAGGGATGGCGTGGCCGTCCACACCGTCTTTGCCGATCCTGCCGCCAACACTGTCTTCGTTCGCCGGGACGCCTCGGGGGTCGTCGAACGCCACGCCCGCCTGAACGACGTGATGATCGCTCGCAAGGGAACCGTGACGATGATCCTTGGCGGGACCATCGAAGGCGGCGCTGAAACGTCGCCGGGCGAGTGGCGCGGCGGTCGCATCGTCGGCGGCCGCAGCCAGCGCTTCGACGCGGGTGACATGCTGTGGATCCCGGCGGGTGTCCCGCACCAGATGATCCTGCGACCCGGCAGCAGTTTCACTTACGCGGTCGTCAAGACCGGACAATAGAAGGGCATGGCGCCAAGGCCGCTCAAGGCACAGGACATGGCCGCCAGCCTCGCGCTCGGCCTGGTTGCGCCTGTCCAGGCCAGCGAAGCGCCCCGTGTCGAACCGACAATCGTCGTTACCGGCGAACGCAGCAACCAGGTGGCGCTCGATCGCATCTCGACTTCGATCGTCAATACGCCCCAGGCGATCACAGTGCTCTCGAGTGACGAGCTGGCAAAACGCGGCATTGCCAACCTCAATGACGCGCTGCGCAATGTTGCGGGCCTTAGCCTTGGTGCTGGCGAAACCAGTTTCCAGGGCAACAACGCGGTGTTGCGCGGCTTCACCACCCGCAACGACATGTTCGCCGATAATGCCCGCGATTATGGCTATTATTTTCGCGACACGTTCGATGATGAACGCATCGAGGTCATCAAGGGCCCGTCGTCAACGCTGTTCGGGCGCGGCTCGTCAGGTGGCGTCATTCACCGCGTCGGCAAAATGCCCCACGTCGACACAGCGCTCGCTGCAGAGGCGCGCGTCGGCCTTGATGACACCCGCCGCCTTTCCCTCGATGCCAATCTGGCCCGGCCTTTCGGCGTTACCACGGCGCTGCGCCTCAATGCCGTGATGCATCGTTCCGCGGTCGCCGCTCGCGACGGCGGCGTTGCCGAACGCTTTGCCGCCGTGCCCAGGCTCGCCGTCGGCCTCGGCACGCCGACCCGGCTGACGCTCGCTTGGCTGCACCAGCAAGAGAAAAATCGACCCGATTACGGCATCCCTTGGGTTGCGGGCACCCCCGCCACTCCCGGCTTTGCCGCGCCTGTCGATCGCCGCAACTATTATGGCTTCACCAACGACCGCCTGGATACCGTCGTCAACATCCTGACCGGGCGGATCGAGCATGATCTCGGGGCCGGGTCGCGGCTGCGCGGTCAGCTACGCTACTCCGACAATAGCCGTGACTTTCGTTACAGCGAAGCGATCATCCCCGCCGCAACGCCGCAATCGAGACCGGTTGAAGCGATCACGGTGTCACGCAACCTGTTCGAGGGACATTCGCGCGATCGCTTCTTCCAGGCGCAAGGTGAAGCCGAGACGATCATCGTCGCGGGTGCCGCCGAGCATCATCTTCTCGCCGGCGTTGAGGCCGGCAGCGAGGCAACCGACCCCGTCTATGTCACAAATTTCAACGTGCCGACGACTTCGCTTGCCGCCCCCGACTTTCGTTTCTTCGACAGCAGCCCGAGCAGTTTCGTGCGGCTGCGCGCCCATGCCCGCTCGCGCTTCGTCGGCGCCTTCGCGCTCGATACGATCGCCGTCGGACCATATTGGATCGCAATCCTTGGCCTGCGCTGGGACAGTTTCACGACACGCTATGACAGCAGCCGTTTCACGGTAGCGGGTGTCATCGATCGCGACACTAGCATCGCGCGAACCGATCGCCGGCTGAGCAGCCGCGCGGCACTCGTGTACAAGCCGACAGCGTCGGGCAGCATCTACCTGGCCTATGCCAATTCGTTCAATCCGTCGGGTGAAGGCATCGAATCGCTGATTTCCGCCGGGCGCTCGGTGGCCGAAGCAAACCGCGATCTCCCGCCCGAGACCAGCGCCAGTCTTGAACTTGGCGGCAAATGGAACCTCTTCGAAAACCGGATACTGCTTGCGACGTCGCTGTTCCGCATCACTAAGGATAATGTTCGCGTCCCCGATCCCGCGGCCCAAGGCTTCAACATGCTAGGTGGCAAGCAACGCGTCGATGGTTTCGAAGTCGAACTCACCGGCCAGCCGCTGCCGGGTTGGAGCATTCGCGCCAGCTATGCCTTGCTCGACAGCAAGACGCTGCTATCGACACCTGGCGGGCCGATCGTCGGCGCGCCGTTGCTGATCGCGCCGCGTCATTCGGGGTCGTTCAGCACCAGCTATGATGTCACCCCCGCGTTCAACCTGGGGCTCAATATCGTCGGGCAGTCGCAGCGCCTGGGCCAAAACACCGCGGCATCGTGGCTCGTTGCCGGGGGCTATGTCGTCACCGATCTCGCGGCGACGTGGCGCGCGACGCCGCGGCTGACGCTGCGCGTGCTGGTGAACAACATCACTGACAGGCTTTATTACGACCAGCTCCATCCGGTGCACGTCATTCCGGGAGCAGGCCGGACGGCGTTGCTGAGCGTCGGCTTCGCGCTGTAACATGACCGCCATGCTGCACATCGCCGCCGTCCTGACGCCCGATGAAGTCGCCGAGGTGCGGGAGCGGATCGGCACCGCCGATTGGGTGGACGGTCGCGCCACCGCGGGCCATCTTTCGGCCGCTGTAAAGCACAACAGGCAACTCGCCGAAGATGATCCGGCGACCCTGGCGGCGGCGGCCGTTGTGCGGGCGGCGCTGGCCCGGAGCGGCGTCTTCGCGTCGGCGGCGCTGCCAGCGCGCATTGCGCCGCCGCTATTCAACTGTCACGGCATCGGCGAGCACTACGGCGACCATATCGACAGCGCAATCAGGTCCGTCACTGGTGCCACCATGCGGCTCGACCTGTCGGCAACCCTGTTCCTTAGCGATCCTGCCGATTATATCGGCGGTGAGCTCGTTATCCGCGGTGCGACCGGATCGGAAGCCTTCAAGCTCGCCGCCGGCGATCTACTGCTTTACGCCTCGGGCGCCATCCACCAAGTGGCACCTGTCACCTCGGGGCAACGGCAAGCATGCTTCTTTTGGGTCCAAAGTCACGTCCGCGACCCAAGCCAACGTAAAATACTGTTCGACCTCGATGCCGTAATTGCTAATTTGAGGACAGAAAACGCTTCTCGCGAAAGCATTTTATTGCTTACAGCCCAATATCATAACTTGCTGCGAATGTGGTCATGTTCATGAAACAGGTGACGTGCACCCCTGATTGGTACCGTTCAGAAGTAGGGCCCATTGCTTTGATGGCTGATGGTTGGCGTGATGCCATATGTACCCCAACCCGATGAGCGGTGATTTCGGTGGGGATGCCTAAGTATAGTTTCATGTGCGGAACCTTGTGAGGCAGTCCGATTAAAACATAGGTAAATCAATTACATAAACGTTATCGCCTTCATTCCCTCCGGCGCACCAACTCCCTTCGCGCCAGCATTTAATTGTCCCGGCCATGGTTCAGACCGGCTGACGGGCCCGCTTGCGCGCGGCGCGGCAACGCCTATTCTGGCGCCAGCCCTCGCCAGAAGGCCCGCAGCGCGCAACCGAGGGGAAGCATGAACATCACAATGCCCGTGCCCGAATTGGCGCCCCGCATCCGCCCGTGGTGGCGGCAGCTTTATGTGCAGGTCATTGCCGCGATCATACTGGGGGTCGCCATCGGCCATTTCCAGCCCGAAACCGGCGCCGCCCTGAAACCGCTCGGCGATGGCTTCATCAAGCTGGTCAAGATGGTCATCGCCCCGGTGGTGTTCCTGTCGGTGGTCAGCGGCATCGCCGGCATGCGCAGCGTCGGCGGTGTCGGCCGGGTGGCGGGCAAGGCGTTCGGCTATTTCCTGATCGTCTCAACGGGCGCGCTGGTCATCGGGCTGCTGGTCGCCAACATCGTGCAGCCGGGAAGCGGGCTCGCCATCGATCCGGCGACGCTCGATGGCGCCGCGGTGGCCGATTATGTCAGCAAGGCGCACGACACCAGCATCGTCGGCTTCCTGACCGACATCATCCCGACGACGCTGTTCTCGGCGCTGACCGAAGGCTCGGTCCTGCAGACATTGTTCGTCGCGATCCTGTTCGGCATCGCGCTGTCGCTGGTCGGCGAAGTCGGGGCACCGGTGCTCGACATGGTCAACCGGCTCGGGCTGGTGGTGTTCCGGCTGGTCGCGATGCTGATGCAGTTCGCGCCGATAGGGGCCTTTGGCGCGATTGCCTTCACCATCGGCAAATTCGGGCTGGGCGCGCTGGTCAATCTGGGCGCGCTGATCCTGACCTTTTACCTGACCTCGCTGATTTTCGTGCTTGTCGTCCTCGGCTTCATCGCCCGGGCGCACGGGTTCTCGATCCTGCGGCTGATCGTCTATCTGCGGGCCGAACTGCTGCTGGTGCTTGGCACCTCGTCATCCGAAGCCGCGATGCCGAGCCTGATCGCCAAGCTCGAACATGCCGGCTGCGATCGCAGTGTCGTCGGGCTGGTCGTGCCGATGGGCTATTCCTTCAATCTCGATGGCACCAACATCTACATGACGCTGGCGGCGCTGTTCATCGCCCAGGCGGTTGGGGTGGATCTCAGCCTGTGGCAGCAGCTGACGCTGCTCGGCGTCGCGATGCTCAGCTCGAAGGGCGCTGCTGGTGTAACGGGCGCCGGCTTCATCACGCTGGCCGCGACGCTGTCGATCGTGCCGACCGTGCCGGTCGCCGGGCTGGCGCTGATCCTGGGTATCGACCGTTTCATGTCCGAATGCCGCAGCCTGACCAATTTCATGGGCAACGCCGTGGCCACCATCGTCGTCGCGCGCTGGGAAAATGCCCTCGATGCGCCGCGTCTTGATGCCGCTCTCGCCGCCGGTGCCGCAGGGCCGGGGCTCGCAGCCAGCCCGAGCCCGCAGCGAACCGAGGATTGAACCTTGCACACCAAAAGGGCCAGCGGCACCTTGCAACGCCGTCGGCAACCCGCCTCAGGGCCTGTCGAGCGCACAGCCGAATTCGGGGTCATAACGCGCAGTCCGGCTGGCGAGCAGCGGCACGCTGGCGGTGATGCGGCGGCGCTTGCTGTCCTCGGTCACCGTCACGATCTCGGTCCCCGGCTCGCGGTCGGTGTCGCACGATGCCATGTCGCGATTGCCGACATAGCGGCACGAACACACGACATGCGCCAGATAACCGGCACCCAGTTCGGCACGCTGGCCAAGGCTGCTGTATTTCAGCCCCAGCCACGCCCCGGCGAGCAGCGTCGCCAGCAGCGGCAACCACAACAACCAGCGCCGCCCGCTGCCGCGCCTGCCGCGCCCTGCACCGCGCGCAGTGCCATCGCCCAAGCCTGTGCTTGCGTTCATGTGCTTGCCCCTTCTACGTTGTGGCCATGTATGGACGTGACGCCATGATGCGAATGCAATCAAGCCTGTTTGTGGCCACAGCGCTGCTGCTGTTGCCGCTGCATGGCCTGCGCGCCGCGCCTGCCAGCCCCGATGCGGTGCGCAGCCTGCCGGCGGCAGACGTTTTTTTCACCGATCCGGCGCTGCGCGAAACCCGCGCGGTCATCGTATTGCGGGACGGCAAGCCGATCTATGAACGCTATGCCCCGGGCTATGGCCCCGGCAATCGCTTCATTTCCTGGTCGATGGCCAAGTCGCTGACCGCCACGCTCGTCGGCGCGCTGGTCGCCGATGGCCGGCTGGAGCTCGACAGTCCGGCGCCGGTGCCGGCATGGGCGGGCGCCGGCGATCCGCGCGGTGCCATCACGCTGCGACAATTGCTCCACATGTCGTCGGGGCTGCAGCATGTCGAAGCCGATCCCGCCGAACGCGCCGACACTAACCGCGCGCTGTTTGCCGACAAAAGCGCCGATATCGTCGGCCATGCCGTGTCGGCGCCGCTGGCGAGCAAGCCCGGCGCGACATATCAATATTCGACGCTGACGACGCATATCCTTGCCGATATCGTCGTTCGCACCATCGCGCCTGCCGCCAAAACCCCGGTGGCTCGCCGCGCCGCGATGCAGCGTTTCCTCGTCGACCGCCTGTCGGGCCCGGCCGCCATGCCGAGCCTTGTCTGCGAATATGATCCGCAAGGCACCATGCTGGGCGGCTCGTTCTGCCATGCCTCGGCGCGCGACTGGGCCAATTTCGGCCAGCTCTATCTCGACAATGGCGTTGTCGCCGGTCGCCAGGTGGTCAGCCCCGATTGGGTGCGCCTCGTGCGCACACCGGCGCCGACCAACCCGGGCTATGGCGGGCATTTCTGGCTCAACCGCCCGGGCCAGACCGGCAAGACGCCAGCGCTGTTCCCCGACCAGGGCCCGGCGGATGCCTATGCGGCGACCGGGCATCTGGGCCAATATGTCATCATCGTGCCGTCGCGGCGCCTCGTCGTGGTCAGGCTCGGCAAGACCCAGGATGATCTGCTGGGCCCGATCAAGCCGGCGCTCGGCCGGCTGGTCAACAGCTTTGCAGCGGTAGCCCCATGACCGAAGATTATCGCATCATCGATATCAAGCTCGATGAACGTACCATCCTGTGGCGCAACGCCGATATCGAACAGGAACGCCGCGTCGCGATTTTCGACCTGCTCGAAGGCAATGTCTTCCAGCCGGCGGGCGCTGCCGAATCGGCCTACAAGGGCCCCTACAAGGTGATGCTCGGTGTCGAGGAAGGCCGGCTGACCGTGGCGATCAACGCCGCCGACGACACGCCGGTCGAATCTTTCGTACTGCCGCTGGCGCCGTTCCGCCGCACCGTGCGTGATTATTTTGCCATCTGCGACAGCTATTATCAGGCGATCCGGCAAGCGACGCCGACCCAGATCGAAACCATCGACATGGCCCGCCGCGGCATCCACAACGATGCCGCCGAAACGCTGAAGGACCGGCTCGAACCCAAGGTCGTTGTCGATTTCGATACCGCCCGGCGGCTGTTCACGCTGATCTGCGTGCTTCATATCCGAGGATGAATTTGCCATCGGGGAACAGCCAGTCGACGATATCATCGGCATGATGTTCATTGCCGACGCAGATGGCGACTTCTTTCGACCCCGGCATGCCGCGCACGAGGCCGATGAAGCGATCATGCGCCTGCGCTGCCAGCTCGGGCCGGCGCTCGAGCACCGGCAGGCAGAAGGTGAACAACAATATGGAGCCCGAGAGCGTGATGGTGAAATACTGCCGCCCATAATCGTCACGGATCAGCAGCGATCGTGCCGCGTCGCGCGGCACACAACGCAGCCCGGCACGTTCGGCGGCAATCAGCAGCGCCAGATAGGCGCAGCGCAGGCTGCGTGCCGGGCAGTTGTCGAGAATGGTAAGATGTGCTTCGGCTTGGCTGTACATGCAACGCCCCTTTGGATCGGTAGCGTTGTATTAGAATAAATCTGTTAAAAATAGCGCCTGAAAAGTTAAGCAAAAGGACGTCGCATGGCTGTACTCTCCGATCGCTGGATCCGCGCCCAGGCGCTGGCCAACGGCATGATCGAACCCTTTGTCGATCGCCAGACCCGCGAGGGCGTCATCAGCTATGGCCTGTCGTCCTATGGCTATGACGCGCGCGTGTCGGATGAATTCAAGATCTTCACCAACGTCGAATCGGTGACCGTCGATCCCAAGAATTTTCACCCCGGCAGCTTTGTCGACCGCAAGACCGATTGCTGCATCATCCCGCCGAACAGCTTCGCGCTCGCCCGCACCGTCGAATATTTCCGCGTGCCGCGCGACGTGCTGGTCATCTGCCTCGGCAAATCGACCTATGCGCGCTGCGGCATCATCGTGAACGTCACCCCGCTCGAACCCGGCTGGGAAGGCCATGTCACGCTGGAATTTTCCAACACGACGCCGCTGCCGGCGAAAATCTATGCCAATGAAGGCGCCTGCCAGTTCCTGTTCCTGCAGGGCAACGAACCCTGCGAGGTCAGCTATGCCGATCGGGCCGGCAAATATATGGGCCAGCGCGGCGTGACACTGCCGAAAATCTGATGACCCCCGAAACGCGCACCGGCCTTATCGCCGGGCTCGGCGCCTATTGCCTGTGGGGGCTGCTGCCGCTCTATCTCAAGCTGTTGACCGGCATTCCGGCGAGTGATGTGCTCGCCAACCGCATCCTGTGGTCATTGCTGCTCATCGGCGGCATCATGGTCGCCACCGGTGGCGGCGCCCGGCTGCGCGCCGTGATCGTGCAACCCCGGCTGATGCTGCTGCTGGTCACCAGCGCCGTGCTGATCGCGGCAAACTGGCTGATCTACACGTGGGCGGTGCTCAACGGCCATGTGCTCGACACCAGCCTTGGCTATTTCATCAACCCGCTGATCAGCATCATCTTCGGCGTCGTGCTGCTCGGCGAACGGCTGGCGCGGACACAATGGCTGGCGGTCGGCCTCGCTACCACCGGCGTTGCGGTCATCGCCATCGCCAACGGCGCGCTGCCATTGGTCAGCCTGGGGGTGGCGCTGTCGTTCGCGCTGTATGGCCTGGTGCGCAAATTCGCCGCTGTCGATGCCGTCACCGGCCTGCTGGTGGAAACCATCATCCTGACGCCGGTGGCGCTCGGCTGGCTGCTGACGCGTCCTGATGGATTGTTCAGCCGGCCCGCCGCTACCGAAGCGCTGCTCATCGCCGGCGGCGCGCTTACTGCCGTGCCGTTGCTGCTGTTCGGCATCGCCACCCGCTGGCTCAAGCTGTCGACCATCGGCCTGATGCAATATATCGCGCCGACAATGGTGTTCCTGCTCGCGGTGTTCCTGTTCGGCGAAGTGCTCACCACGTCACGGCTGTTCGCCTTTGGCTGCATCTGGGCCGGGCTGGCGCTCTACACCCGCTCGATACTGGCGGGCGCGGCGCGGACTTGAATGCCGCTGGCAAGGACGCGCTACCCGCGCTAAGCCTGTACGATGGACCAGATCGTCATCCGCGGTGGCCGCCCGCTCAAAGGCCGCATTCCCATCTCCGGCGCCAAAAACGCCGCACTCACGCTGATGCCGTGCGCGTTGCTGACCGACGAGCCGTTGACGCTGCGCAACCTGCCGCGCCTCGCCGATATCGATACCTTCGGGCATCTGCTCAACAACCACGGCCTGTCGACGACGATCGAAGGCACATCGCCCGATGAATTCGGCCGGGTGATGACGGTGCGCGCCAACCGCATCACCTCCACGGTCGCGCCCTATGATATCGTCCGCAAGATGCGCGCCTCGATCCTCGTGCTCGGGCCGCTGCTCGCCCGCGCAGGCGAAGCCACCGTGTCACTGCCCGGCGGCTGCGCCATCGGCAACCGGCCGATCGATCTGCATCTCAAGGCGCTCGAACATCTGGGGGCTGAAATCGAGCTCGCCGCCGGCTATGTGAAGGCGACCGCCAAGGGCGGGCTGCCGGGTGGCCGCTACGTCTTCCCGATGGTCAGCGTCGGTGCCACCGAAAATGCCGTGATGGCGGCCGTGCTGGCGCGCGGGCCGTCCATTCTCGA
>CAJAHV010000280.1 GCA_903939555.1 uncultured Alphaproteobacteria bacterium
AGCAAGGCGTGTTGCCAGTCAGCACGCTGATCGAAAGGGGTCTGGGGCCGGTGGCCCCAGCCGCCGGAGGCCCTTAAATGCCGCCGGAGGCACTTAAGACTACCGCCGGAGGCCCCTGACACAGCCGCCGCTATCAGTGCCGGCCCAGTTCGGCGCGGCCGACGACCATGTGATGCACTTCATCGGGGCCATCGGCGAAGCGCAGGTGGCGGACATCGGTGTACATTTGCGACAGGGGGCTCCACTGCGACACGCCGGTGGCACCGTGGATCTGCATTGCCTGGTCGATGATGGTTGCGACGCGTTCGGGCACCATCGCCTTGACCATGCTGACCCAGACGCGGGCTTCGCGATTGCCGAGCACGTCCATGGCGCGCGCTGCTTTCAGCACCATCAGGCGCATCGCCTCGATCTCGATGCGGGCGCGCGCCACGGTTTCGAGATTCTTGCCCAACTGGATGATCGGCTTGCCGAAGGCGACCCGCGCGGTGGCGCGCTTGACCATCAGGTCGAGTGCCTTTTCGGCCTGGCCGATGGCGCGCATGCAATGGTGGATACGCCCCGGCCCCAGCCGAAGCTGCGAAATCTCGAAGCCGCGACCCGGGCCGAGCAGGATGTTTTCCTCGGGCACCCGGACATTGTCGAGCTTGATATGCATGTGGCCGCGCGGTGCATGGTCATGGCCGAACACCGTCATCGGCCCGAGCACCTGCACGCCGGGCGTGTCCATCGGCACCAGGATTTGCGACTGCTGGCCCGAAGCGGGGCCATCGGGGTTGGTCTTGACCATGCAGATCATGATCTTGCAGCGCGGGTCGCCGGCCCCCGAAATATAGTATTTTTCGCCGTTGATGACCCATTCGCCCTTTACCAGTTCGGCGCGGGTGCTGATGTTCTTGGCATCCGACGAGGCGACATGCGGCTCGGTCATCGCATAGCATGACCGGATTTCGCCGTTGAGCAGCGGCTTCAACCAGCGTTCCTTCTGCGCCGGCGTACCGACACGTTCGAGCACTTCCATGTTGCCGGTATCGGGCGCCGAGCAGTTGAGCGTTTCCGATGCCAGCGGCTGCTTGCCGAGTTCGGCGGCGATATAGGCGTAATCAAGGTTGGTCAGCCCGCGGCCGATCTCCGAATCGGGTAGGAAGAAGTTCCACAGGCCGGATGCCTTGGCCTTGTTCTTGGCGATTTCGAGCAGTTCGAGCTGTCCCGGTGCCCAGCTCCAGCGCTCGGCACGGCCCTCGCCGAGCCGGTAGAATTCTGCCGCCATCGGTTCGACATTGTCGGCGATGTGACGCTTCACCGCTTCGAACAGCGGCTGCGATTCGCGCGACATGGCAAGTTGATTGAGCGCCGCTTCGGTTTCGGGGCTGGTCGTGGGCAGAACATGGAGCATGGCACGTGTTTCCTGTTGCATCATAAAGCTTCACCCCACAGGCTGCGCCAAACACACGCCAAGCGCTACCCGATAAATGGGCAGGGGAACCATCACACCATGCAACTCAGCGACAAGATTATCGTCATCACCGGCGCCGCCAGCGGCATCGGTGCCGCGCTCGCCCGGCGATTCGCCGCCGACGGCCCAAGGCTCATCGTCTGCGCCGACATCGATGGCGAGGGCGCTGCGGCCACGGCGGCAGCGGTCGGCGGCGTGTCGTTCCGCACCGATGTGTCCAAGGAAGCCGATATCGAGCACCTCATCGCGACGGTCGAGGCCGAGCATGGCCCCATCGACCTGTTCTGTTCCAACGCCGGCATCGGCATCGGCGGCGGCGCCGAGGCGAGCAACGACGGCTGGCAGCGGATATGGGAGATCAACGTCATGGCGCATGTCTGGGCGGCGCGCCATCTGGTGCCGCGCATGGTGGCGCGCGGCGGCGGCTATCTGATGAACACCGCCTCGGCCGCCGGTTTGCTCTCGCAGATCGGTTCTGCTCCCTATGCCGTCACCAAACATGCCGCCGTCGGTCTGGCCGAATGGCTGGCGCTGACCCATGGCGACGATGGCATCAAGGTCTCGGTGCTCTGCCCGCAGGCGGTGCGCACGGCGATGACAGCGGGCAACCCCGATGGCGTGGCCAGCATCGATGGCATGATGGAGCCCGACGTGCTCGCCGAATGCTGCGTCAAGGCGCTGGCGGACGAGACCTTCCTGATCCTGCCGCATCCCGAAGTGCTCGACTATATGCGCCGCAAGACAGCGGACTATGACCGCTGGATCGGCGGGATGCGCAAGCTGAACCGGGCGTACCGGGGCTGATTCCCCCTCGCCCGAAGGCGGGAGAGGGGCATTATGCCATCAGCGCGTCGGCCATGGCGGCGATGATCGCATCGCTGTCGAGCCGGTATTCGCGGTAAAGATCGGGCAGATCGCCGGTCTGGCCGAAGCGATCGACCCCCAGCGGTACGACGCGTTGCCCGCGCACGCCGCCGAGCCATGACAGCGCCGCAGGCGACCCGTCGAGCAGGGTGACTAGCCGCGCACCAGCGGGCAGCGCGCCGAGCAATGTTTCGGCATGTGATGGCGCCGCCTTGCCGGTCCAGCGCGCCGCGCCGGCCGCGCTCCAGCCGCGGTGCAACAGGTCTGGCGAGGTGACGACGAGCAGCCCCAGCCCCGGCACATCATCGACCAGTGCCTCCCACGCCGCCAGTGCTTCGGGCAGCAGCGCGCCCATCGCGACGATCGCCGCCTCGGCCCCTGCCCCCGGCGGTTTCAGCCAATAGCCGCCGGCGATCGTGCCCGCCCGCCAGCCATCGTCGCTGCGCACCGGCTGCACGAGGTTGCGCGTCGTCAGCCGCAGATAGACACTGCCGCCGTCCGCCGCCTGCATATGGCCGAACGACCAGTGCATCAGCGCCGCCAGTTCATCGGCATAGGCGGGTTCGAACATCGTCAGCCCGGGCTGGCCCATGGCGATCAAGGGCGGGTTGATGCTCTGGTGCGCACCGCCTTCGGGCGCCAGCGTCAGCCCGGACGGGGTGGCGACCAGCAGGAAACGCGCATCCTGGTAGCAACCATAGTTCAGCGCATCGAGCCCGCGCGCGATGAACGGATCATAGACCGTGCCGATCGGCAGCAGCCGCGTGCCGAACAAGGGCGCCGCCAGCCCGGCTGCTGCCAGCATGAGGAACAAATTATTCTCGGCAATGCCGAGTTCGAGGTGCTGGCCGGCGCTGTCGCCGCTCCATTTCTGCGGAGACGGGATCTTGGCGGCGCGGAACACATCGGCCAGCTCGCCGCGCCGGAACAGCCCGCGCGCGTTGACCCAGGGGCCAAGGTTGGTCGACACCGTGACGTCGGGCGAGGTGGTGACGATGCGGTCGGCAAGCGGTCCGCCGGCCTTGGCGATATCAAGCAGGATGCGCCCGAAGGCCGCCTGGGTCGATTGTTCGTCGCCCTCGGGCGCGGCAATCGCCGGCACCGCCACCAGCTCAAAGGCCTTGTCACGCGCCAGCCGCGCCGCCGGCGATGCCGCCACAAAGGCCTGCAGCGCGCCGCGCTGGTTGTCGCCGATACCGGCCCAGGGCTCCCATTCGTCGCCTTCGGCAATGCCCAGCGTGTCGCGCAGAGTCGCCATCTGCGGGGCGTTCATCTGGCCGGCGTGATTGTCCTTGTGCCCGGCGAGCGGCAGGCCCTTGCCCTTGACGGTATAGGCAATGATCAGCGCCGGCCGGTCGCTCGCGGCGGCTTCGGCATAGGCGGCAAGCAAGGATTCGACGCAATGGCCGCCCAGATCGGTCATCAGCCGCGCCAGTTCATCATCGTCGCGTCGTGCCAGCAGCGCCGCCAACCCGCGTTTGCTGCCGATATCGGCGGTCAGCCGTGCCCGCCAGGCGGCGCCGCCCTGATAGGTCAGCGCGGCGAATTCGACATTGGGGCAATTGTCGATCCAGGCTTCGAGCGCGGCACCACCGGGTTCGGCAAAGGCAGCCTTCTGGCGGCGGCCGTGCTTGACGGTGATCACCCGCCAGCCGCAGGTTTCGAAGATGTCGTCGAAACGCCGGAACATGCGGTCGGCGGTGGTATGGTCGAGGCTCTGGCGGTTGTAGTCGACGATCCACCAGCAGTTGCGGATGTCGTGCTTGTAGCCTTCGATCAGGCATTCGTAGATGTTGCCCTCGTCAAGCTCGGCATCGCCCATCAGCGCGATCATCCGCCCGGTATCGGCCAGGGCAAGGCCGCCATGGGCGACGAGATAGTCCTGAACCAACGAGGCAAAGGCGGTGACGGCCACCCCCAGCCCGACGCTGCCGGTGGAAAAATCAACCGGAATCGCGTCCTTGGTGCGGCTGGGATAGCTTTGCGCGCCGTGCAGGGCGCGGAATGCCATCAGTTGCTCGCGATTTTGCGACCCCAACAGATAGTGGATGGCGTGGAGCAGCGGCCCGGCGTGCGGCTTCACCGCCACCCGGTCATTGGGGCCGAGCGCGGCGAAGTAGAGGCTGGCCATGATCGTCGACATCGACGCGCAGCTCGCCTGATGGCCGCCGACCTTGATGCCGTCACGGCTGGGGCGCAGATGATTGGCATGGTGGATCGTCCAGGCCGACAGCCAGCGCAGCCGGTCATCGAGCTGCTCGATCATCGCGATGCTGTCGGCGTCGTTGCGAATGGCGGTGGCGATCAACATCGTCTCCTGTCTTCAACCCAACGCCGCTGTGTAGCGCTGCACCAGCCCCTGCTGCTCGAGCAGGGTGATGAGCGCTGCCCGTTCCGCCGCGGGGACATGCGGATAACGCGCCGCCAGTTCGATATCAGAAAACGCCGGGCGCGACAGGGCGTATTCGGCCGGCGCAAAAGCGAGCCCGAGCGGCACCGATCCGCGCGCCGTCACCAGCATCGCCCCTTCGGGCAAGTGGCGCACTTCGGCGGCACGCTCGGTGCGGGCATAGGAAGCGAGCGCCGGCGGCCGTGGCAGGCTGACGCGGTGCGGATGGCCATGGCGGGCGCGCTGGGCCGCGATGACGGCATCGCGAAAGCCCGGGCTGGCAACAATGTCCCCCAGCCGCGCCGCCAGATCCGCGAGATGATCGCCCAGCGCGGCCGGATCGTGGCGGCCATCGGGCAGATAGGCGCGCAGTTGCGGATCGCGTAGCGCCGCCTCGGCGAGCAGTTTGAGCACGCCCTCCCCCGAATGCGGCGCCAGCGCAAAGGTGACGTGCAGCGATGCGCCATCGGTGGCGAGGGCATCATGATAGACCCCGCGCGGCAGATAGAGCAGATCACCGGGGCGCAGCGTCAGGCTGGCGGCGAGCGGGCCACGCGCCGCATCGATTTCGGCCTGCGCCGCTGCCCCGCCACTGGCCAGCGGCGTGACGGGATTGACGGCGCGGTTGCCATAGATGTGCCAGCGTTTTTCGCCGGCGCATTGCACGGCGATGACATCGTGCAGGTCATAATGGCTGGCAAAGCCCTGCACTCCGGCGAACGAAGCATAGATATTGGCATTGGTCAGCGCCGCGAACTCGGTCCCCAGCATGGTGGCGATGGCGCGCAGTTCGGGTGCGATGGCATCGACATCATTGGCAACAAGCGTTGCACCCATGGCGAGGAAGTGTTCGATCTTGGCCGGATCGGCCCGGCGCACCGGGCCGGCCTGCGTCAGACACATGTCCATGTAGAAGTCGCTGGCAATCGGCGCACGGTTGAGCACCATCTTGATGTTGCCCTCCGTCCAGTGCGGGGCAACCGCCAGCAGTTCCGACAGGCGGTCCCAGCCGATCAGCGGCGGGCGGTGACCCGCAGACGCCGGCACATGGCAGGGCTGCTGCCCGAAAAAGTCGGAACGGAACCGGTCAACCGGCAAAGGGGCAAGCAGCGAAGCGAGATCCATGGCGCATCATAACGGCGGCGGGCACGACATGGCAACGCGGCGCCGGTGCCTGACGCAGGGATGTTGGGGGGTATTGCGGGGGGTCACGCGGGCTTGAGGTGGGCGTCAGGGGGCATTCAGGTGCCCATCCATTGGGCTTTTGTGCCCGTCGCGGGGGCTTGATGGGAGCATCATGTGATGTTCATTGTCCGTGGCAGGGCCTCCGGCGGCTGGGGCCGCAGGCCCCAGACCCCATTCGATCAGCCTGACGTCTGGCAACACCCATCGATACCTAACCGGAAGCCAAATGGGGTCTGGGGCCAAGGCCCCAGCCGCCGCGCCGCGCGTCCATATCCACCGGAAACCGGTTTGCAGCGCGATTGCCAGCACGGCCAAAGCACGGCAAGAACAGTAGGTGCACGGCCACCCCAGCGTGACCGACCAAGGGAGACAGACGTTGCAGCTCTGGACCGCGCCCGATCCGGCGCCCAACCCGCAGCGGGTTTCGGCCTTTCTGCGCGTCAAGGGCATCAGCCTGCCCGAAACCCGGCTGTCGCTGGTCAGGCGCGAGCATAAATCGGCCGAAATGCTGGCGAAGAACCCGCGCGGCCAGGTGCCGTTTCTCGAGCTCGACGATGGCCGCGTGCTGGCCGAAACCATCAGCATCTGCCGCTATCTCGATGAACTGCATCCCGAGCCACCGCTGTTCGGCGGCACGGCCTTTGAACGCGCCGAAACCGACATGTGGATCCGCCGCGCCGAAACCCTGCTCGGCACGCCGGTCGGGCTGGCCTGGCAGCATGATCATCCGATGACGGCGGCGCTGGTCGCGCAGATCCCGGCGATGGGCAAGGCGGCGCGCGTGCAGGCAGCGGCGGCGCTCGGCTGGTTCGATGGCCAGTTGCAGGGCAAGTCGTGGCTCGCCGGCGATCGCTTCACCATGGCCGATATCGCGCTGCTGTCGATTGTCGATTTCGGGCGCTGGATCGGCATTGCCGCCGGCGACGACCTGAGCGCGCTCAACGCCTGGCACGCCCGCGCCACGGCACGCTGCGCATGACAACCACTGTGTTGCCGGCGGCATCGGGCTTTGGCGCCGTGGTCACCGGGCTCGATCTGTCGCGCCCGCTGCCGGCCGCGACGCTGGCTGCGGTCAAGGCCGCCTTTGCCGCCCATGCCGTGCTGTCCTTTCCCGGCCAGCCGCTCGATCTCGACGGGCAGGAGACCTTTACGCGCCAGTTCGGCGATTTTGGCGAGGACCCGTTCATCAAGCCCCTGCCCGGCCGGCCGCACATCCTCGAATTGCGCCGCGCCGCCGATGAGACCGCCCCCAATTTCGGCGCCGGCTGGCACAGCGACTGGAGCTTCCAGCCCCACCCGCCGGCGGCGACGATCCTGCACGGCAAAATCATCCCGCCGGTCGGCGGCGACACGTTGTTTGCCGATTGCGCCGCTGCTTATGAGGCGCTGTCGCCGGCCTTCCGGCGGTTGTGCGACGGGCTGACCGCGCTGCATTCGGCGCGGCTGCCCTATGGCCGCGATGGTGTCTATGCCAATGAAACCGCCCGGCGGACGATGGAGATCGTTACCGGCGAAGCGGCCGAGGCGGTGCAGGCGCATCCGCTGGTCCGCATCCACCCGGTCACCGGCCGCCGCGCGCTGTATTGCTCGCCGGTCTATACCATCGGCATCGACGGCATGAGCCGCGATGAAGGCTATGCCATCCTGGGGCATCTGTTTCGCCATGCCGTCGAAGCGCGCTTCCAGTTCCGTCACCGCTGGGCGCCCGACACGCTGCTGATGTGGGACAATCGGGTAACATTGCACTTTGCCGAGGGCGGCTATGACGGGCATCTGCGGGTGATGCACCGCACCACGGTGGCGGGCGAAGCCGTCATCGGTACAGATTTGGGAGAATGACCAACATGCGCGCAATCCGACTCATGGCTGCCGGGCTCGACAATCTGACCATGGCGACCGCCGACAGCGCGCCGCTGCACGCCGGCGACATCCGCGTCCGGCTGCATGCCAGCTCGCTCAACTATCATGACTATATCGTCTGCCTGGGCGGCATCCCGACTCCGGCAGGGCGCATCCCGATGTCGGACGGCGCCGGCGTGGTGACCGAGACCGGCAGCGCGGTGACCGAGTTCAAGGTCGGTGATGCCGTGGTCAGCACCTTTTTCCCCGATTGGATCGGTGGTGACATGACGCTGGAAAAACTGGCGAAAGTCCCCGGTGACCGCTGCGACGGCTATGCCCGCGAGGAAGTGGTGGCGCCCGCCACCGCGTTCACGCATGTTCCCGCCGGCTATGGCCATGCCGAAGCGGCAACGCTGACCTGCGCCGCGCTCACCGCGTGGCGGGCGCTGTATTGCGAGGCAAACCTGATGGCCGGCGAAACCGTGCTCGTGCAGGGCACTGGCGGCGTATCGATCTTTGCGCTGCAGTTCGCCAAGGCCGCCGGCGCGACGGTAATCGCGAC
>CAJAHV010000281.1 GCA_903939555.1 uncultured Alphaproteobacteria bacterium
CCCTGCGCGGCATCCATCGTCTCGCCGAGCCGGCCCTGAAAGGGCTTGCCATCGGGGCCGAAGGGGATCTGCCCCGAAATGTGCAGCAGGCCGCCGGCGATGACGCTGGGCACATAATTCGCCGCCGGGGCGGCAGCAGCAGGCAATGTGATGCCGAGTTCGGCAAGCCGGGCTTGGGGGGTCATGTGGCGGGGCCTTTCAACAGGGTTTCGATATGGGTGAGCGCTTCGGCCCAGCAATCGATGCGGGCATCGGCATCGGCCGCGGCGGGGATGAGGTGGCGCAGCGGCGCTTCGGCGACCATGTGCAGGCGGTGGACGTGCGGCACGCGCTTTTTTGCCGAGGTGTGATGCGGCGGCAGATCATCGATGAAGACGGCGTGGCTCGGGCCATATTCGTCGAGCAGGACGCGGATCGGTTCGCCCTTGGGGCCATTGTTGCCGATGACGCGATACGGCATCCCGACCCGGGCGAGTTCGCTGGTCCGCATCACGGCATGATGATCGGCGATATTGGTCAGCACCACCACGTCGCAATATTCGGCGAGCCGGGCCAGCGCCGTGCCGGCATGGGCCACCGGCGTCTGCGTCGCCATATGGGTGTTGAAAAAACCGTCGAGCAGCGCCGGAAATGCCTCGGGCGCTACTGCTGTGCCATCGGCGTGGCGGATGTTGCCGGCCAACGCGAAGGTTTCCAGCTTGAGCGTCAGGCCATGGACCTGCGCCAGATAACCGATGAACGGATCGCAGAATTCGAGCAGGACGCCATCGCAGTCCGAAATGATCAGCGGGCGCGCCATCAGATGTCTCCCTGTGCGAGTGCTGCACCGGCCGCGACTAGTGCCGCCGGCGTCACGTCGAGCGCCTTGGCGCAGGCCAGCAGATCGGCTTCGCGGGCGCCGAGGAAATCGATGACCGCCGCGAGCAGGGCCGGATTGTCGGCACCGGCGCGCAGCGCCGCCGCATCGAGCCCCGACAGCGCAAGAAAACGCGGCCCCAGATCGGCGTCGCCCGCGACATGGCCGAGCGCCTGCAACGCTAAAATGATTGGCGCCGGGCTGTTAACAATGTTTTTTTTCATTATCATTTATAGTCCCGGGTACACTGCCAGATTGTGTTTAGCGACCGTCGGTCGGGATTGCCAAGCGTGGCGGAAGGATTGCGGCCCCCAATGAAACCGAGCGGGCGAGAATTGCAACGGGTCGTGGAGGCTGTTGCCGGACAGGAACCGGGACCGGCGCCGGAAACCGAAGTCAGCATCGGTTTCGTCGGTGCCGGCAGCAGCGCCGGACTGGCCGACAGCAGCGCCGCGCTGCTGCCGCCGGGTGCCACGTTCGATGTGCTGACCATAGCCGAAGCGGCGCGGCGGATTGTCACGCACGCACTGGCGGTGCCGATCATCGCCGTCGAGAACAATATCAATCGGCGTTGTCAGGCATCGAGCCGATCGCATGGGGTCTGCGGCCTGCGGCCCGGGCCGCCGCAGGCCTGCCGGACTGATCCGGACAAAGAAATAGCCGCAGCGAGGCCGCGGCTGGCGCCGGACGGGTTTGGTTGTCTTGCAGCCGACCGCCCGCAGATCGAGCTTGGGC
>CAJAHV010000282.1 GCA_903939555.1 uncultured Alphaproteobacteria bacterium
GGAAGTCGATTCGATCGACCAGATCGCCCCGGCACTGGCGGCGGGGGCCGATCGGCTGTTGCTCGACAACATGCCGCCGTCGCTGCTGCGCGCGGCGCTGGCAGTGGTCGCCGGCCGGGTGCCGACCGAAGCGTCGGGCGGCGTTAATTTGCAGACGATCCGCGCCATCGCCGAAACCGGCGTCACCTACATCAGCGTCGGCCGCATCACCCAAAGCGCCCCCGCCGCCGACATCGGGCTGGATTTCGGCTGAGGCTGTTGGCGGATTGAGTCTGCGGCCCCAGCTGCCGGAGGCATCAGACTCAATCCGCCGGAGGCGCTGCACTTACGTGGCCGCCGGAGGCGCTGCACTTGAGTACCCGCGGCGGCCCAGTGCTTTACGCGGCGCGGGCGGTGATGATCTTGCCCGGGGTGCGCGGTGGTTCGCCCTTGGGCAGGGCGTCGATGACGTCCATGCCGTCGGTGACTTCGCCCCAGACGGTGTACTGGCGATCGAGGAAGCCGGCATCGGCAAAGCAGATGAAGAACTGGCTGTTGGCGCTGTTGGGGTTCGACGAGCGCGCCATCGAGCAGACGCCGCGGACATGCGGTTCGGCCGAGAATTCGGCCTTCAGATCGGGCTTTTTCGAACCGCCCATGCCGGTGCCGGTCGGATCACCGCCCTGCGCCATGAAGCCGGGGATGACGCGGTGGAAGACGACGCCATCGTAAAAGCCTTCATTGGCGAGTTCGGCGATGCGCGCGACATGGCCGGGGGCGAGGTCGGGGCGCAGCTTGATGGTGACGGTGCCGTGATCGAAGGTCAGGGTCAGGGTCGAAGGCGTGTCGGTCATGGGGAGATTCTCCTAAGCGGTCGCGCGCTTTACCCTTTAAGCCCGAAAGCCTCAAGCCGGCTCCGCAACGCGTCGGGCAGCGGCGCTGGGCCGGCGTCGCCGCGATGCACCAGCACGGTATCGCACAGCGCGATGCAGCGGTCGTTCTGGAACATCGCCTTTTGCGAGCGAAAGCTGGTGCGGCCGATGCTGCCGACGGCATAGGTCATGGTCACCGGTTCGGGGTAGCTGCCTTCGCCGAGGTAATCGATGGCGACATGGGCGACGAGATAGCGCGGTCGCGGGCTGGCATCGGCGTTAGCGTTGGCGAACAGCGTTCCGTTGAAGCGGATGCGGGTTTCTTCGAAAAAGCGCGAAAAGGCGACATTGTTGAGATGGCGGTTGACGTCCATGTCGGCAAAGCGCGTTTCCATCGTCTGCACCCAGGGGTAGGAGGCCAGCAGCAGCCGGCGCGGATCGGTCTTCATCGCATGCTGTACCGGATCGGCAGGGTCTTCAGCCCCGAGACGAAATTGGCGGTGCTGTTCTTCGGCTTGCCGGCCAATTCGATGCTGTCGAGTCGCGGCAGCAGTTCGTTGTAGAGCGCGCGCAACTCCATGCGGGCGAGGTGGAGCCCGAGGCAGAGGTGGACGCCGTTGCCGAACGCCGTCTGCGGGTTGCTCGCCCGGTCGATGATGAAGCGGTCGGCGTCGTCGAACACGGCTTCGTCGCGGTTGCCCGACCAGTAGAACAGGCACAGCCCGTCGCCGGCCTTGATGGTCTTGTCGCCGATTTGGTAATCCTGGGTGGCGGTGCGCATGAAATGCTTGACCGGGGTCACCCAGCGGATGGTTTCCTCGATGAACTGCGGCACCAGCGACATGTCGGCCTTGAGCAGCGCCAGCTGATCGGGGTTGCGGATCA
>CAJAHV010000283.1 GCA_903939555.1 uncultured Alphaproteobacteria bacterium
GGAACGCTTGGGCACCGATCTTGCCGCCGCCCGCGCCGCAGTGCCGGCCAGCGACGCACTCGCGGCGTTGGCCAGTGAACTTGCCACCGCGCGGACCGCCGCCGAAACTGCCCGCGCTGCCGTCACCACTGCTCGTGCTGCCGACGATGCCCGGGCGCGCGAGGTCGACACTGCCAGCCGCCGCCTTGCTGCCATCGCCCAGGAGCGCACCGGCTGGCAGGCGCGCCGCAGCGCCAGCGCCGGGCAACAGGCCGAACTTTCGCGCAGGGCCGATAGTGCGCGCGCCGAACAGGCTGAAATCGCCGGCCGTAGCATCGTGATCGCCGATCATGTCGCCAGTGTCGCCAGCCGCAGCGTCGCCGCCGAAGCCGCCCGCGCCGCCGCCGCCGATACGCTCGCGCTTGCCGAAGCCGGCTTGCAGCGGCTCAGCGGCCAGGCCCGCGCCGCCGACGAAGCGGTTGCGGCGGCGCGCGAGGCCCGCGCCACCGCGCGCGCCGAAGCGGAGCATCAGGACGGCGCACGGCTGGAGGTCGAGCGTCTGTCGGGAGAACGCTTCCAATGCCCGCCGCCGGTGCTGCCCGGCCGCTTCGGCTTCAGCCATGATGCCGGCGACCCCGACAGTTTGGCGCAAGCCCATGACGCGCTGCTCGCCGAACGCGAACGGCTGGGGCCGGTCAATCTGCGCGCCGATATCGAATTGGCCGAACTGGAAACGCAAGGCGCCACCATAATTGCCGAAAAGGCCGAGCTCGATACCGCCATCGCGCGGCTGCGGGGCTCGATCGGCAGCCTCAACCGCGAAGGCCGGGCGCGGCTGGCGGCGGCCTTCACTGCGGTCGATGGCCATTTCCGCACGCTGTTCACCGATCTTTTCGGCGGTGGCGAGGCGCAACTGGCACTCATCGAATCGGACGATCCGCTCGAGGCCGGGCTCGAGATCATGGCGCAGCCGCCCGGCAAGAAGCTGCAATCGCTTACCCTGCTGTCGGGCGGCGAACAGGCGCTGACCGCGACGGCGCTGATCTTTGCGCTGTTTCTCGCCAATCCGGCCCCGATCTGCGTGCTCGATGAAGTCGATGCCCCCCTTGATGATGCCAATGTCGAGCGCTTTTGCGATCTGCTCGACCGCATGGCCACCGATACCGCAACGCGCTTTCTCATCGTCACCCATAATGCCGTGACGATGAGCCGGATGCACCGGCTTTATGGAGTCACCATGGGCGAACCCGGGGTGTCGCAGCTGGTCAGTGTCGATCTGCAGGCCGCTGAACGCCTGCTCGCCACGGCCTGATATCAGGCGACGAGCCGGGAGGGCCTCCGGCGGCTGGGGCCGCAGGCCCCATTCATCAGCGTGATGGCCGGCAACGCTCGTTGATGATATGGGCGGAAATCAACCCGGGTCTGGCACCTTGGGCTCCAGCCTCCGGAGGCACTCCCGCCGCCTATCTGGCGCGTTTTGCCGTGGTGATGACGATTGGCGCGCTGATCATTTGGCCCTTCATCGCGCCGGTGCCTTCGGTGGCAGAAACCGGCGCTGCGAGGATGGTGCGGACTACATCCATGCCGTCGACAACCTTGCCGAACACGGCATAGCCAGGGTCCTTGTCATTGGCATCGAGCGTGTTGAGATCGCCAATGATGATGAAGAAATCGCCCGCTGCGGTGCCCGGGGCACCGCGCGCCATCGAGACCGCGCCATCGGTGTGACTCAGCCCGGTTTTCGTGGTTGGTTCATGGGTGATGCCCGGCAGCACCTTGTCCGACCGGCCGCGCACGCCGCCCTGGATCAGGCCGATCGGCGCTGGCGCGGTGAAATTGAGCGCGCGGTAGAAGCTGGTGCCGTCATAGCGCTTCTGGTCGACATATTTGAGGAAGTTGGCGACGGTGAGGGGCGCCTTGTCGCGCGCCAGTTCGATGGTGATCGTGCCTGCCTTTGTCGCCAGCGTGACGCGCGGGCCTTGCGGGGCAGGAGGCAAGGCGGGCGCCGCGGCGGGCGCCGTGGCCGGCGTCGGGACAGCCTCCCCCACCGGCGCTTGGGCCGGGGCGATGAACAGCAGGGCGAGCGAGGCAAGGGCGATCTTCATGCCGGCATGATAACGCCATTTTGCCCGGTGACACAAAAAACCATCTAGCCAGCGGCCGGATCGGCACTTGGGTGCGCTGCACAAGAGTTGACAGCCCGCCCCCCCATGGATAGACGCCGCGCAACCTTTGGTGGCTCGCCGCCCGGGGCTATTGGCCTGTCGCGGATGATTTCGTGATGGTCAGTTTCAATCTTCAGGGGTCTCACCCAACTTGGCCAACAATGCCGACAACGACGATGCGCTCGCGCGCCGGATCGCTGCGGCCCGCGCCGCCGAAGCGTCAAAGCGTGACGCATCGAAGCGCGAGGAAAGCCAGGGCTGGTCGATTGCGGTCGAATTTGTCGGCGCGATGCTGGTCGGCGGGTTGCTTGGCTGGTTCATTGACCGGCAGGCGGGAACCGGTCCCTGGGGGCTGATTGTCTTGTTGTTGCTGGGGTTTGCAACGGGTCTGCGCTCGGTGCTGCGTCAGCAGAAAAAGTTCGACGGGAAATAGATCAGTCATGGCCAATCCGATGGAGCAGTTCGCGATCGAGCCGATCGTCCCCCTGGACGTCGCCGGTACCGACCTGTCCTTCACCAACTCGTCGTTGTGGATGCTGATTGCGATGCTCGTCGTCGCGGCGTTTCTCTACATCGGCACCGCCAAGCCACAGCTCGTGCCGGGCCGCGCCCAGGCCGCTGTCGAATATCTATATGATTTCATACGCGACATGCTGCGCGAAAATGTCGGCAAGGAAGGCCTGAAATACGCGCCGCTGATCTTCGCAGTGTTCATCTTCGTGCTCGCCTGCAACCTGCTCGGCCTCATCCCGTTTCTCGGCGCTTTTACGCCGACCAGCCATATCGCCGTCACCTTCGGGCTCGCGACGATTGTCTTCGTCCTCGTGGTGATCGTCGGCTTCGCCAAGCATGGCCTGCACTTCTTCTCGCTTTTCCTGCCCGAGGGTACGCCGGTGTTCGTGCTGCCGCTGGTTGCCGCCATCGAGTTTCTGTCGTTCCTGTCGCGTCCCTTCACGCTAGCCATCCGGTTGTTCGCCAACATGACCGCCGGCCATGTGCTGCTCAAGGTGTTCGGCGGTTTCGTCGTCGCGCTCGGCTCGTTCGAGGCACTGCCCTATGTGCTCGGCATCATCCCGCTCACGGTCAATGTCGCGCTCACCGCGCTCGAGTTGCTGATCGCGGTGGTGCAGGCCTATGTGTTCGCACTGCTGGCGTCGATCTATCTCAACGACGCGGTGAACCTCCACTGAGGTTCTTCAACAAGAA
>CAJAHV010000284.1 GCA_903939555.1 uncultured Alphaproteobacteria bacterium
CCAGCCGGTCATGATAGGGTTTGGCCTGCTCGCCACTGATGCCCAGCACCGCCAGCCGCTTCGCCAGACCGGCTTCGGCGGCGGCGACCAGCGCCGGGTCCTCGCTTTGCCCATCGGTCGCCATGCGCGGCAGGATCGGCTTGCGCGATGGCGCCGCAATGGCGCAACGCCGGGCGATGACCAGCGTGTTGGCGATCGCCTCGGGCAGATCGGCAAAGGCGTTTTTCATTTCCTCGGCGGATTTGAGCCGGTGCTCGCGGTTCGATTTGCGACGGTCCTCGGCCTCGACATAAGCCGAATCGGCGATGCACAGCAGCGCGTCATGAGCGATATGGACGCGCTCATCGAGGAACTTGACGGGGTTGGTGGCCACGATCGGCAGGTCGCGCGCCTGCGCCAGCCGCAACAGCCCGGCCTCGCTGCGCTGCTCGATGGGGTCATTGGCGCGGGCAATCTCGATATAGAGCCGGCCCGGGAACAGTTGCACCAGCACATCGGCATAATCCTCGATCGGCTGCCCTTCGGCGAGCAACCGCGCCAGCGCGCCATCGGCACCGCCGGTCAGGCAGAGAAGGCCATCGGTTCGCCCCTCGAAATCCGCCAGCCGTACATGTGGGTCATCGGTTGGCTCCACGCCAAGATGCGCCTGGCTGACCAGCGCGATGAGATTGCCATAGCCGGTGGCGTTCTGGGCATAGAGCACCAACGCATCATAGACTGGCCGCGTCAGCGCGGTACGCGACCCCGGGCGCTCGACAGCGACCAGCGCGCCGATGACCGGCTGCACGCCCTGATCCTTGGCCGCCGCTGAAAAATCCATCGCGGCAAACATGTTGCCGCGATCGGCGAGCCCGGCCGCCGGAAAGCCGCCGCGCCGGCTATGCTTGGCCAGATCCTCGGGCTGGATGGCGCCTTCGAGCATCGAATAGGCGCTTTGCAGGCGCAGATGGACAAAACCGGCATGAGGCATGAACGCCAGTCTGATGGCTTGCTGCGATTCGGGAAAGCGGTGGCTGCGACTTGTCCCCAGTTTTCACGCTGGAACCAGCTTGCCTTCATGCAGCGTCACCACCCGATCCATCTGCCGCGCCAGCATGATGTTGTGCGTGGCGACCAGCGCGGCAGACCCTTGCCCGCGCACCAACGACAGGAATTCTGCCAGCACCTTGGCGGCGGTCGCTTCATCCAGATTGCCTGTCGGTTCATCGGCAAGCACCAGCACCGGCTTGTTGGCAAGGGCGCGGGCAACGGCGACGCGCTGCTGTTCCCCACCCGAAAGTTGCGACGGGCGGTGATCGAGACGATCGCCAAGGCCCAATGCGGTCAGCAGTTCGTCGGCGCGGACGTTGGCGGCCTTTTCGCTGCGACCAGCCACCAGTCCGGCGAGCACGACATTTTCGCGGGCGCTGAAATCCGGCAGCAGGTGGTGGAATTGATAGACGAAGCCCAGCCGATCACGCCGCACCCGGGTGCGGCCGGCGTTGTCGAGCGCCTCGACCCGCTCGCCGGCGATGCTGATACGACCCTGAAAGCCGCCCTCGAGTAGTCCGACAGCTTGCAACAGCGTCGATTTACCCGAACCCGATGGCCCGAGAAGCGCGACGATCTCACCGGGATTCACCGCCAGATCGACCCCGCGCAGCACTTCGATTGTGGCGCTGCCTTGCGTGAAGCTGCGGCGCAGGTCTTCGACGAGGAGGGTGGGAGTCATGGCAAAACCTCCCCCCGCCGGGGGGAGGTCGAGAGACGGCGAAGCCGGCCCGGGAGAGGGGCTTTTTCTCGGCACACAAGACCCCTCTCGCGGCTCGCTGCGCGAGTCCGACCTCTCCCCGGCGGGGCGAGGTAACAACTACTCATAGCGCAACACCTGCACCGGATCGGTGCTCGCGGCTTTCCACGCCGGATAGAGCGTCGCCAGGAACGACAGCAGCAGCGCCAGCGCGACGATACCGACAACCTCGAGCGGATCAGTCTTCGCGGGCAATTCGGTCAGATAGCGCACCGACGGATCCCACAGATTGGCGCCGGTCAGGCGCCCGACGCCCGCCACGATCCCAGCGCGGAAATAAAGCAGCGAAAACCCCAGCACGCAGCCGAGCGCGATGCCGAGCCCGCCGATCAGCGTGCCGACCGTCATGAACACCCGCATCAGCGCAATCCGACTGGCGCCCATGGTACGCAGGATGGCGATGTCACGGGTCTTGGCGCGGACCAGCATGATCAGCGACGACAAGATGTTGAAAACCGCGACAAGGATGATAATCGACAACACCCAGAACATCACGGTGCGTTCCACAACCAACGCCGAAAACAGCGCCGAATTGGTCGATTTCCAGTCATTGACCACTCCCTGGCCGACTATCGCCGGCGCAATCGGCGCGAGGATTTCGCCCACCCGGTCGGGATCATCGGTCACCACCTCGACCATGCCGACAGCATCGCCGAGGCGCAGCAGCGTTTGCGCGTCGCTCATCGGCATGACCACGAAGCCCTTGTCATATTCATAGATGCCGACTTCGAAGAGCGCGACGATGCGATAAGCCATGATGCGCGGTACCGTGCCGAAGGGCGTTGATTCACCCTGCGGGTTGATCAGCGAGATCTGATCGCCCACCCCGGCACCGAGCGCTTCGGCGAGCCGTGCGCCGATCGCCACCGTGTTGGTACCGGGCTGCAAATTCTTCAGGTCGCCGCGCACGATATTGTTGGCGATGACCGGCGTGCCGGCGATGTCGGCGAGGTTCATGCCGCGCACCAGCACACCTTCGACCCGGCCACCGAAACTGCCCATCAACGGCTGTTCGATCAGCGGCGTCGCCGATACGACACCGGGCAGCGCCCGCAGTTTTGCCTGCAACGGCTGCCACGCTTCCAGCTTGCCGCCATAGCCCTGCACTACGGCATGGCCGTTGAGCCCCAGGATCCGGTCGAACAATTCGGCACGAAAGCCGTTCATCACGCTCATCACCGCAATCAGCGCGGCGACGCCGAGCGCCACCGCGACCAGGCTGATGCTGGCGACAAGAAAGATGAAGCCTTCGCCCTTGCCCGGCAGGAGGTAGCGCTTGGCGATCATGCGCTCGTAGCGGGTGATCATCTGGAACCTCTGCCGTTGACGCAAAGGTGCCGCCGACGGCTGGGGACGAGGCCGGTCTCGGCGCAGCCGATCCGGATGATGGGCATGGCCATGCCCTCACCCTCGATCTTCCCAAGCCGGAGAGGGGTCAAGAAAGCCGACCTACCGCGTCGGCGAGGGCGATCTCCACTCGTTCGCCACCGCGGCGCTTCAGTTCGACGATCCCTGCGGCAACGCCCTTCGGCCCGACCACCAACTGCCACGGCAAACCGATCAGGTCAGCCGTCGCGAACTTCGCCCCGCCACGTTCGTCGCGATCATCGTACAGCACCTCGACCCCCGCCGCGGTCAACTCGGCATAGAGTTTTTCCGCTGCCGCCGCACACGCCGCATCGTCGACGCGCAAATTGATCAGCGCGACCTTGAACGGCGCCACCGCATCGGGCCAGATAATGCCGTCCTTGTCGTGGCACGCCTCGATGATCGCACCGACCAGCCGCGACACGCCAATGCCGTAGCTGCCCATCAGCGGCGTGATCGGCACGCCATCGGGCCCCTGTACTGTCACACCCATTGCCTTGGTGTATTTGTCGCCGAAATAGAAAACCTGGCCGACCTCGATGCCCTTGGACTGGCGCAGCTGGTCACCTGCCGCACTTTCGGCGGCAAGGTCGCGTTTTTCATCGGTCGCGGCATAATCGGCATTGAGCCCGGTGATGAAGCCTTCCAGTGCATCGGCATCATCGGCATCGATGGCACTGGTATCGCGTGGTTTCAGCCAATTCTCATGGTAAAAGACATCGCTTTCGCCGGTTGGTGCCAGCACGATGAACTCGTGGGACAGGTCACCGCCAATCGGGCCGGTATCCGCCTGCATCGGAATTGCATCAAGGCCCATGCGGGCAAAGGTGCGCATATAAGCGATGAACATGCGATTATAGCTGTGCTTGGCACCGGCGAAATCGGCATCGAAGCTATAGGCATCCTTCATCAGGAATTCGCGGCCGCGCAGCACGCCAAAGCGCGGGCGCACTTCATCGCGAAACTTCCACTGGATCTGGTAGATGTTCTTTGGCAGGTCGCGATACGACTTGGCGCCGTTCTGGAAAATCTGGGTGAACAATTCCTCGGCGGTCGGGCTGAACAGCATCTCGCGGTCATGACGATCGGTGATACGCAGCATTTCGGGGCCATAAGCATCATAGCGCCCCGACTGCCGCCACAGGTCGGCGGACTGGATCGTCGGCATCAGCACTTCGATGGCACCAGCGCGAACCTGCTCCTCGCGAACGATTTGTTCGATCTTGGCGAGCACGCGCCTGCCCAGCGGCAACCAGGCATAGATGCCCGCCGCAGTCTGGCGGATCATGCCGGCGCGCAGCATCAGCTGGTGCGAAATCACCTGGGCATCGCCCGGGGTTTCCTTGAGGACCGGTAGGAAATAACGGGACAGGCGCACAGGCAAGCTCTTTACAACAAATGGGGACAAGCCGGCGTTTAGCATGGCCAACGGGCGAAGCAACGCAAGACGCAGCCACGGTCCATGTGGCACGGCTGCAACAGGCGCCGCAAAATCTCGCGGCGCGGCCGGCCACGCGCTGCCAAGGCCGATGACATCGTTGGTGCAGGCGACTAACGCCAATATGAGCTTTTCGCACAATGCGGAGGTTCTGGGAGAAGGACCTTCAGGTCCGGGATCCTGCGGCCCGCAAGGGTCTGCGCGCGAACAACCGGTGCGGGGGCACAGTCTGGTTGTTTCGACGAGAGTCCGTGGATACAGGTCTCGTCACGGGAATACCCGGGTGCCAACGCACCCGGGTATTTTTTCTCGGGCCGGCTTGGCTGCATTATTTGGCGGGGTAGTCCTCGCTGCCGGGCTCTGGCACAACGATTGCGAGCCAGCAAAGGACCCCATGATGACCCATGAATATGCGCAAGTCGAACGCGATGGCCGCACACTGATCGTCACGATCAACCGACCCGACCGGATGAACGCCTTGCACCCGCCGGCCAACGCCGAGCTGGCGCAAATATTCGATGATTTCGCCGCCGACCCCGAACTGTGGGTCGCGATCCTGACCGGCGCCGGCCCACGCGCCTTTTGCGCCGGCAATGATTTGCGCTGGCAGGCCGAAGGCAATGCGGTGACGGTGCCGCCGACCGGCTTTGCCGGGCTGACCTCGCGCTGGGATCTCGACAAGCCGGTGATCGCCGCAGTCAACGGAGTCGCCATGGGCGGCGGCTTTGAAATCGCGCTGGCCTGCGACATCATCCTCGCCGCCACCACCGCGACCTTTGCCCTGCCCGAACCCAAGGTCGGACTGGCAGCGCTAGCAGGCGGACTGCATCGCCTGCCGCGCACCATCGGCGTCAAGCGCGCCATGGCGATGATCCTGACCGGCCGCAGTGTGCCGGCCTCCGAAGGCAAGGACCTCGGCTTCGTCCATGAGGTCGTGCCCGCCGATGACCTGATGGCAGCCGCCAAGGCGCTGGCGGCACAGATTTGCGAACTCTCACCGATGTCGATCCGCGCCTCCAAGCAAGTGGTCAGCCGCAGCCTTGATACCGCATCATTGCAGGCCGCCTATGAAGGCCAAATGGCGCATCCGGCGGTAAGCGCGCTGTGGAAGTCCGACGATTTGCGCGAGGGCCCGCTCGCCTTCGCCCAGAAGCGCAAGCCGGTGTGGAAGGGTCGCTGACACTGCTCCCGACAGTAGAAAGGCCGCCGGGTTGCCCCGACGGCCTTTCACATTGCCGGTTACGAACCGGAGATGGCGCTGATCTTCAGAGTGTCGCGATTCCCACCGCAACCACCAACGCACCGGACCGCAACGTGAGACAATGAGACATCCGACCACCTCCTTTCGACTGTTGAACAGGAATTTCAGTGTCGAGGCCTGAGCGAGACAAAGCAAGAGCGAAAACGATCACTACCGGCTTATTGTGCGCAATCCGAACCGGCCGCATCGAACAGCTTGCCAACGCCGGTCGCGGCGGCGCCGGGCTGATGACCGCCTATCGCAAATCACCGGTGGCCGGGCCGGTACGGGTCGGGACGCTGGGCATCGCCGGTGATGTCCAGGCCAACACAAAGGTCCATGGCGGGCCGGAAAAGGCAATCTATGGCTATCCAGTGTCAGGCTATGCTGGCTGGCGGACCGAATTTCCAGCGCTCGCCGATCGTTTCATAGTTGGCGCGATGGGCGAAAATCTGGTTGTCGACGGTCAGGACGAAGCCAGTCTGTGCATCGGCGATGTCATCCGCTGCGGCACCACGACGCTGCAGATCGCCCAGATCCGGGAACCGTGCAGCACCCTTGCCGCCGTCGTCGGCACCCGCCGCGTCGGGCCGGCGATGATTCGGTCAGGTCGCTGCGGCTGGTATTATCGCGTTCTCGAAGCCGGCGAGATCGCGGCCGGCGATGCTCATGACGTGATCGAGCGTCCGAACCCCGACTGGAGCGTACTCCGCTTTGCCGGCTTTGCCGCCGGGCGCAGCGGCACTGTCGCGGCGCTGGCAGAACTCGCCACCCTTCCCGGCCTGACGTCGCGATGGCAGATCAAGGCGGCGGCGGCGCTATCCGCCCAGCGCGGCTTTGACTGAGCGCCCGCCATTCCTGCCAGGCGATCACCACAACGCCGAGCAGGAACGGAATATACGTGTAGATGAGCCGGAACATCACCAGCGCCGCCAGCACGCCGGCCTTGGGTGCTTCGGGCATCAATAGCAGGATGACACCTTCGAACACCCCCAGCCCGCCCGGCGAATGGCTGAGCGCGCCCGTCACCATGGCGACAGCATAGATGGTCAGGAAGGTCAGTAGCCCCGGCGCTCCGGCATCGGGCAGCAGCAGGTAAAGCGCGCCGCCGGCGAAGGCGAGATCGACCGCGCCGATGACGATCTGCCACATCGTTTCGCGGCCATCGGGAATGAAAAAACGGTAGGAAAACAGCCGGAATTCGCGCCGCCACACTGTCGCCAGAAGCAGGTAAGACGCAGTTCCAGCCAACAGGATGGCCCCCGCCCAACGCTCGGCGCTTGGAGCCAGGTCCTTGAAGGGCGTCGCCAGATCGGGGGCAATGACCAGCCCCAACCCCGCCACCGCGACGATACCGAGCCAGAAGGTCCAGCCGCACAGCAGGATGATCATGGCGATATCAACGGGCCTGACCCCGGCGCGGGTGTAGATGCGGTAGCGCACCGTGCCGCCGGTAAGCACCGTCACACCCAGCGTGTGGCTCATGGTGAAGCTGGCAAAACTCGCCGCCGCCAGCGTTGACCATGGCAAACGACAACCTAGATGCCGCGTCGCCAGCCAATCATAGCCGATCAGCACGACATAAGACGCCGCCGCCGACAGTGCTGCCGCGACGAGCAGATGCCCCGGCGTGCTGTGGATGTCAGCGATGATTTCGGCCAGCGTCACCTGGCCGGCGATCATCCGGATGCCCCAGATGGCAAGGCACAGCACGACCAGCCCCAGCCCGGCACCAATCCATTGCTTGAGATTGCCCGCCGGCTTGCCGGCCGCAACCTCGGGGGCAACCTCGGGTGCGGCTGTCGGCAATCGGGATCTAGAGTCGGACAGGGCTGCTTCCTCTATCAATCCGCCGGTGGGCCCGGAGGGATTCGAACCCCCGACCTAGCCGTTATGAGCGGCCAGCTCTAACCGCTGAGCTACAGGCCCGGACCGGCGCAGCGGGCGTAGCGCATCAAGGGGTTGTGGGGCAAGACTCCAAGCGACAGCGATAGTGCTATTACCTGCTGCTTGCAGCGCGCCCTTCGCCGCACCTGAGAAGCAAAAAAGGCCGGGTCTGCCATGACAGACCCGGCCAAAAATGGTGACCCGCGCGACGCTGGCGGCTTCGGGGGAGGAAGCGGGCAGCACGCAGGTCGGTTTCCGTCGGTCCGAGGGGGAAAGGACCAATGCCGGAAACCAGACGTTCTTTCATCGGGGGAGGATGAAGCGAACGTCGCGCCGTCGATGACGGCAACACTTGTTTGATAGGCCCGCGTCGAATTTTTGTGCAGTGCACAAAGTTGCAACCCAGCTATGCACTCAGCGCATGGCGATCGATATCGAGATTGGCCGGCGTCATCCGCTCCACCAGAAAGTCGCGCAGCGCCACGACGCGCAGTGAACGACGCAATTCGGCCGGATAGGTGAAAAAGGTGCGAAACACCGGGCCTTCGAGTTCGGGCAGGACCACCCGCACCTTGTCGGAAAAGCGGATAAGATAGCTCGGCAGCGCGGCGATACCCGCACCCGATTCGACCGCCTGCAACACGCCGTGACTGTTGTTTATCATCAGCGCCGGCACCCGCGGCGCCCCTTCATGGCCCAGTTCAAGCGCCCAGTTGATACCTTTCAGGAATTCCGGCGCGGTGTCACCATAGGCAATCAGCCGATGCCCATCGAGATCGGCCACACTTTCCGGTGCACCATGGCGCGCGAGATATTCGGGTGACGCGCACAGGTAATGCCGGATGTCGACCAGCGGCTTCTGCACCAGATCGGCCTGGAACGGCTGATGGAAGCGGATGGCGACATCAGCCTCGCGCTTGGCCAGATCGACGTCGAGGTCGGAAAGCATCAGGCTGACGTTGATATCGGGATAAAGATCGAGGAAATCGCCCAATTGTCGGGCCAGCCAGGTCGAACCGAAGCTGACTGTGGCGGAGACGCGGATCTCTCCCGTCGGCCGGTCGCGCGACGCATCGATGGCGAGCTGGGCGCGTTCCAGCCGATCCTGCATGTCATGGGTGGCGTTGCGCAACTGCTCGCCTTCATGCGTCATCGCCAGCCCGCGGGCGTGGCGATGAAACAACTTGGCACCCATGCTAGCCTCCAGCGCGCCGATCTGCCGGCTTAGCGCCGGCTGGCTCATGTGCAGCCGCCGCGCCGCTTCGGTGAAGCTGCCGGCTTCGGCAACCAGTTCGAACAGGCGCAGTTTTTCCCAATCAAGGTTCATTGCGCTCAAGCCTCTGCTTTCTGCATCCCTCCCCTGTTCCGGGAGGCAAGAATCACTTGTGCGCGATGAAGCGTTCCGCCTCGAGCGCCGCCATGCACCCCATGCCGGCGGCGGTGACGGCCTGGCGATACACTTTGTCCTTCACGTCACCCGCGGCAAAGATGCCGGGTACCGATGTTGCAGTGGAATCGGGAGCGGTGACCAGATAGCCATCCGCGTCCATCGCCAGCTTCTCGACAAACAACTGCGTCGCCGGCACATGGCCGATGGCGATGAACAACCCGTCGCACGCCAGCGGCCGGGTGGTGCCGGTCACCGTGTCGCGCAGCACTACGCCGGTCACTGTCAGCGGCGCCTCACTGCCCTCGACATCGGCAATATCGGCGTTCCAGTGCATTTCCACCTTGGGGTTGGCAAACAATCGCGCCTGGTTGGTCTTGTCGGCGCGCAATTCGCCGCGACGATGCACAAGATGCACCTTCGAGGCAAAATTGGTCAGGAACATCGCTTCCTCCACCGCGGTGTTGCCACCGCCAACCACGGCGACGACCTTGTTGCGGAAGAAAAAACCGTCACAGGTCGCGCACGCTGACACGCCGAAGCCGCGGAACTTCGTCTCGCTTTCGGTTCCCAGCCAGCGCGCCTGCGCGCCGGTGCAGATGATCAGCGTTTCGGCATGCCAGACCGCGCCCGAATCACAGGTCACGACAAACGGCCGCTTCGTCGTATCGACATGGGTGACGATGTCGCTGACCAATTCGGCGCCGACATGGCGGGCCTGTTCGGCCATGCGCACCATCAAGTCCGGGCCCTGCACCGTCACGTCGCCCGGCCAGTTTTCGACTTCGGTAGTGATGGTCAACTGGCCGCCGGGCTGCAACCCTTCGATCAGCACCGGGGCGAGCGCCGCGCGCGCTGCATAGATGGCGGCGGTATAGCCGGCCGGGCCGGACCCGATAATGAGGACCTGGGTCGAGCGGGTTTCGGACACTGTCGGCGGCTCCTTGCGGTGTGGGCCTCCAAATAGCGACTGCGCGACAATTTTGCACCCCTGGAAATGCCTCGGAACCACACAGCTTTCGAGGTCGCAACTTGCAAGTTGTCGCAATATTGTTATTATAACGAGATTGTTTGCGAAATGGAGTGTCGCATAATGCATCGATCACGGCTGGCGATCGACGAAATCGACCGCGTCATCCTGCGCCATCTCCAGGCCGAAGGCCGCATCACCAATGTCGAGCTCGCCGAACGCGCTGGCCTGACCGCACCACCCTGCCTGCGCCGGGTGCGCGCGCTCGAGGAAAATGGCACGATTCTGGGGTATCACGCCGATCTCGATCATCAGGCGCTAGGCTATGGCATCACCATCTTCGCAATGGTTTCGCTGAAAAGCCAGGCGGAGGCCGATCTCAAGGCCTTTGAAGACCATGTCGCGACACTGCCGCAGGTGCGCGAATGCCATATGCTGAATGGCGAGATCGACTTCATGCTCAAGGTCGTCGCGCATGATCTGCAGGAATTCCAGCGCTTCCTGACCAGCAAGCTGACGCCCGCGCCGAATGTGGAAAGCGTAAAGACGAGCTTCGTGATCAGGACGTCGCTGTCGCGGCCGGGTGTGCCTGTCGACTGAGTCGCAGCACCGCGAGCGCGCAGCGCAGCGGCGCACCTACAGGCGCAAGACCAGCCAGCGCGAGGCAGACAGCTTCGTTGGCCGCACTCGTCTGACGTCGGCACGGGCTTTGCCCAGCCTTCTGCTTTCTTTACGTCGACATCTCCCCTTGCGGGCGAGGTCGAACTCGGCGCAACCGCGCCGGGAGAGGGGTTATCGTGCGGGCGCGCGAGGCCCCTGCCCTGCGGCAGGCAGCAAGCCGCCAAGACCGCTGGTTTTTGAAAGCGTAAAAAGACGAGACTGCGGCTCAACCGCGCCGTCGGACGAAACAAAAAAGGGCGCCCTTGCGGGGCGCCCTTTTTCGCTCGCTGTCCGGTCTGGTGCCTGTCGGCGCGTAGCTTTCGCTACACGCGCGCGGCGCAGCGACTAGAACTTCACCCGCGCGCCGACCCGGACCTGCCACAGCGACGGGTTCTGGAACAATGCCGTCTGCGGTGCAGCAAAGGTAGTCCCCGACCGGTTCGAATAGCGATACTGGCCGCAAACTTGGGTCGGCGTCGTGTTGGCCGCACCGCTCGAGCCAGGTGTGGACACGCACGACACGTTCACGAGCGTACCATAATAAGGGAACGCTACCTGGCGGAGCGAACCCCAATCGCTGTTGATCAGGTTCAACAGATTTTCGACATCGGCAAAGGCTTCCAGCTTGCCACCCAAGACGAACGGAAGTTCCTGACTGATGTGCAGGTCGAGCTTGTTGAAACGCGGGCTGCGGCCCAGATTCTTCGGCGCGATCTTGCCCTGATGGTTCTTCAGGTCGCTATTCTGGATGAAAGTCTGGAAACCGGCGAAATCGAAACCGGTCGCATATTGAACCAGCGGATCCGCCGTCGCCGAAGC
>CAJAHV010000285.1 GCA_903939555.1 uncultured Alphaproteobacteria bacterium
AGAGACTGAGTAAAAAATCGCAGGCTTTTAGTTCGCTGCACCGGCCTGGAATCCGATCGCCGTTGACAAGGACTTGGTGGCGACCCGCTTATAGCAAGTAGAACTGGGAACTCGGATGCGAGCCTGCCAGACAGGATCTTTCAGACCCGCCCTCTTGTAGAGAATGATCCGACCGTCACCACGAAGGTCGATTCGGACTTCGGTATCCTCAGCCATAAACCGCTTCCCTCTGACATCGTCAGCCTAATCAGGAAGATAGGAGAATGACACCGCTTTTTGTGCACGATTTGTGCATAGCGAAATGCACAGTTTTAGCCGCACTCCACATCTGTGTGCGTTTAAATATCGTTATATATCAATGAGTTGTTGGCGCATCCGACAGGATTCGAACCTGTGACCCCTGCCTTCGGAGGGCAGTACTCTATCCAGCTGAGCTACGGATGCGTGAGGGCGTGTTAGCAGCGCTATGCGGTTCGCGCCAGAGGGGCCGGTGCGGTTCGCACAAGAAGACAGGGCGCGGTGCGTACAAGAACACATCGTGCGGTTCGCACCGGAAGATGCGGCACTGACCGCCCACAGGGCGCGGGCGGCTACCGCTTTGGCTTGGGGGCCAGTTCGACGGGGGTGAACTTGCCGAGGCCGCAGCTTGCACCGCGGCGGATGCCGCCGGCCTGAACGAGGACGGTGATGATATCGACATTGCACAATTGCGACTGCGAGGTTTCATAGCCGAAGGCGCGTTCGAACCCCAGTTGCGGGCAGCGGTTGGGCAGCGTGTTGCGGTAGACCTTGCCGCCATTCATCATGAAATCGATGGTCTGGTCATCGCGCACCTGGGTTTGACGGATGCCGCGAATGTTGACGCAACTGATCGCGTCGCCAACAACCTTGGCCTCGGGTGGCGGCGCGGCGGCCAAGGCGGGCAGCGTGGTGGTGGCGGCAACCGCAAGGGTGGCAACAGCAAAGGCGGCAACAAGCGACGGACGCATCGGGCATGACCTTTGTTGAACTTGACAGATAATTTGCTGCAACCGGGCAGCATAAGCAACGCAACTTTTTACTGAATATCTCTTCGCACAAGGCCGGTGAACCCCGGCTTAACCTGGATTCACAATCAGGTCGCTGGCGTCTTTTCGGCGAAATCGCACAGGTCGGCGACCGGGCACACCGGGCAGTGCGGCTTGCGGGCGGTGCAGACATAGCGGCCATGCAGGATCAGCCAATGATGCGCGTGGCGGCGAAACGGCGCCGGGGTGCGCGCCATGACAGCGTCTTCAACGGCGCGCACGGTCTTGCCGGGGGCAAGGCCGGTGCGGTTGGCGACGCGAAAGACATGGGTGTCGACCGCGCAGGTTTCTTCCCCGAACGCCTCGTTGACAACGACATTGGCGGTCTTGCGGCCGACACCGGGCAGGGTTTCGAGCACCTCACGCGACTGCGGCACCTCGCCGCCGAAATCGCGGACCAGTATCTGCGACAGCGCGATGACGTTCTTGGCCTTGGTGTTGAACAGCCCGATGGTCTTGATATGCTCTTTCAGCCCGGCCTCGCCGAGCGCGACCATTTCGGCCGGTGTCTGCACGATTTCGAACAGGCGCCTGGTCGCCTTGTTGACGCCGACGTCGGTTGCCTGTGCCGACAGCACGACGGCGACCAGCAACGTGTAGACGTTGACATAGGCAAGCTCGGTCTCGGGCGCCGGCATGGCGGCGCTGAGCCGTTGGTAGAAGGCGAGGATCTGAGCATCGGTCATGCCTGCGTTGTGGCGTCGCGGCGGGTGCAAAGTCCAGCACGAAGCAGTATCAAACACACAATGTTACCGGCGCTCGACCTGATTCTCACGCCCAACCGGTCGTTCGACCGGCGCCATGTGCCATGGCTGGTCGGCACGGTCGGGGTGATCTTCTTTATCGGCGGGCTGCGCTTCCTGGCGCTGGGGGCGTGGCCGATCCTGCCGTTCATGGCGGCCGATGTCGCGCTGCTGTGGTGGGCGTTCCGCGCCAGCTATGCCGGCGGGCGCGGGCATGAACGTGTCGTGCTGCGGGGTGACGAGCTGACGCTGCACCGGGTCAGCCCGCACGGCACCGAAAAGCGATTTGGCTTCGAGCCGCTGTGGACGCGGGTACAGGTCGAGGAAACACCGCTGGGCGATGCCCATGTCTTCCTGACGGCGCGCGGCCGGCGGGTGCGGGTCGGGCAGTTCCTGTCGGCACCCGAGCGCCGCGAAGTCGGCGCGGTGATCGCCACCGCGCTCAGCGCCTATCGCAGCGCCGGCCCGAGCACATCGTCCATCGCATAGCGGCCGGCCGGGCGCCCGGCGAGCCAGGCCGCGGCCTTCAACGCGCCGCGCGCGAAGATATCGCGGTTTTCGGCAAGGTGGCGCAGTTCGATGCGTTCCCCCTCGCCGGCGAACAACACGGTATGATCGCCCGCTGCGCTACCGCCGCGCAGCGACGCAAAGCCGATATGGCCCGGCACGCGCGCCCCGGTGATGCCGTCGCGGCCCCGGTCGCTGACCGCGCCGAGATCGACGCCGCGCCCGCGCGCCGCCGCCGCGCCCAGCGCCAGCGCGGTGCCCGATGGCGCATCGACCTTGTGGCGATGGTGCAATTCGGCAATCTCGATATCCCAATCCGGCCCCAGCGCGCGCGCCGCATCGGCGACAAGCCGGGCGAGCAAGGTCACCCCCAGGCTGGTATTGGCGGCCTGGAGCACGGCAATATGGCGCGCCGCGCGGTCGATAAGGGCGTGATGGTCGGCCTCCAGCCCGGTGGTGCCGATGACGATCGCCGCACCGCCCTCGCACGCGGCCTCGAGCGTTGCCGCCAGCGCCGATGGCGCGGTGAAATCGATCAGCACGGCGCTGGCATGGGCGAGCGGCCCGGGATTGGAACCGATGGTCATGCCCGGCGGACACCCCGGCCCTGGCGAGCGCCCGACAGCGGCATGGCCGGCACGCTCGATCGCCCCGGCGATCTGCAGATGCGGGTGCTCCGCCAGCGCGGCGATGATCGCCTGCCCCATGCGGCCCCCGGCGCCCAGAACGCCCACTCCGGTCTTGTCATGCATCATGCCGCTGGTGTGGCGCAGTGCGGCGGCTTGTGCAACCGCGCCGGCACCCGTCATTGCTGCTGGCCTCGTGTCAGGAAGGGCCTCCGGCGGTTACGTCAGGAGCCTCCGGCGGATTTATTAAGGGCCTCCGGCGGCTGGGGCCGCAGGCCCCAGACCCCATTCGATCAGCGTGAGGCCTGGCAACACCCGATGATATTGTAGCCGGAAAACAGATGGGGTCTGGGGCCAAGGCCCCAGCCGCCGGAGGCTCCTGCTCCAGCCGCATCAGCTATCGTCATCGCCGCCGGCCTCGCGCCGGCCTTCGCTACCGTCGTCATCGCCGCTGCGGTGGCAGCGGACGCAATTGCCGATGTTGGTGATGCCTTCCTCGCGGTGTTCGGCGATCATCTGCGCCGGCTGGTGTTCGTGACAGCCATAGCAGGTGTAGCGCTGCAGATTGCCGCCGGTGTGGCATGTCGCGCACGCCGCCTTGTGGTCGCCATCGAGCCGGAACCAGCGGTCATGGTCGAAGCTGGCGGGTTCCCAGGCGCTGGTGGTGTGGCAGGTGGCGCAATTGGTGGCGCCAAAGCCGCGGTGCAGCGCTCCCGAGGGCCGGGCGTGGCAGGTGACGCAGGCAGCGCGCGCCGCCGGGGCGAGCAGGCGATGGTCGAACCGCGCCGGTTGCCAGCCGGCAATGCTGTGGCAGGCGCTGCAATTGGCCGCCGCAAAGCGCTTGTGCAATGGCCCGAGACGCGGGCCGGCCGGCGCCACATGGCAGCCGGCACAGTGCGCCTGCACCGCCGGTTGCAACAGCTGGTGGCGGAACAACGTCGGGCCGTGCCCGGCCAGCGCCGGCCCGGCATGATCGCTGTGGCAACCCCTGCAGTCGGCCTTCTGCAATTGCTGGTGAAAGGCGATCGACGGCTTTGGCAGCGGTGTGCCGGCGACGGTGAACAGCCCGATCCGGGCGGGCGCATGACAGGCGATGCAGCGCGCCGCGCTCGCGCCGCGCAACGGGGCATGGCAGGCAAAGCAATCCTGGGCGATGGCGCGATGCGCCGGCATCACCGGGCCGGGCGCCACCAGTTGCTGCGGCCACACGAAGCACGCCGCCACAATGGCAGCGAGCAGCAGCGCAATGCCCCAGAGCCACGGGTTCTTCATCACTGCCAATCCCAGAACAGCGCGATGGCCACGAGATGCGCGATACCGAGCACCGCAAACGCCAGCGTGATCGGCACATGCACCGCCCGCCATTGCCGGACGAGGCCCAGCGTCAGGCTGTCGCCGTGCAGTTTTTCGTCGATCGCTTCGGCGGCCAGTCCCTGCACTTCGAGCCGCGTGCGCGCCGCCGCCAGCCGGGTGCGCGCCCGGCCGAGCAGATATTTGCCGGTCAGCCCCGATGCGACATTGACCAGCATGGCCGCCAGCGCCAGCCAGCCGAGCCAGGCGTTGAAATGCACCCCGGCATGGACCAGCACCAGCAACGACCCCGCCCAGGCCATGCGTTCATGGCGGCGCAGCAACACCACCGGCTGGCCGCGGCTGATGAGCTTGCGCTTGCGCAACGAATAGGCGAACGACGACAGGATCAGCGCCAACCCGTGAATGCCCAGCCAGCGGCCTATCCACACCTGCCCGGCAAGGTGCAGGCCGGCATCGATCGCCAGCGCCAACCCGGCCAGCGCCAGCAGCGACAGCGCAAACGGCAGGACTTCGCGGGTGACAAGGCGGGCGCTGCGGTCGGGCATGGTTTCGCCTATGTGCCGCCTTGGCGCCGGCGCGGCATTGAT
>CAJAHV010000286.1 GCA_903939555.1 uncultured Alphaproteobacteria bacterium
AAGCGGCCGTCCTCGACGGTGAATTCGATGTCCTGCATGTCGCGATAATGGTTTTCGAGCAGGGCAAAGACGCGCGCCAGTTCGGTAAACACCGATGGCATGGCTTCTTCCATGCTGATGGCGCGGGCACCGGCGCGTTCGCGCGCGGCCTTGGTCAGATATTGCGGGGTGCGGATGCCGGCGACGACATCTTCGCCCTGGGCGTTGATCAGATATTCGCCGTAGGTGACGCGTTCGCCGGTCGCCGGGTCGCGGGTGAAGGCCACCCCGGTTGCCGAGGTGTCGCCACGATTGCCGAACACCATCGCCTGGACGGTGACCGCAGTGCCCCAGTTTTCGGGAATGTCGTTGAGCCGGCGATAGGTGCGCGCCCGGTCGGAGCGCCACGAGCCGAAAACAGCGCCGATGGCGCCCCAGAGCTGTTCGTGCGGGTCCTGCGGGAAATCATCGCCCCAATGCTGCAAGACCAGCGCCTTGTAGCGCGCGACCAGCCCGCGCAGATCATCGGCCGAGAGTTCGGTATCAAGGCTGACGCCGCGATCTTCCTTGAGGATTTCGAGCGCGTCTTCAAAGGCATAATGATCGAGCCCGAGGACGACATCGGCATACATCTGGATGAAGCGGCGATAGCTGTCGAAGGCAAAGCGCGGATTGCCCGAGGCGGCGGCAAGCCCTTCGACCGTCACATCGTTGAGGCCGAGGTTGAGGACGGTGTCCATCATCCCCGGCATCGACACCCGCGCGCCGGAGCGCACCGAGACGAGCAGCGGATCAGCGGCATTGCCGAAGCCCTTGCCGGTGATGGCTTCGACAGCCGCCAGCGCCGCGAGGGTTTCGGCCTTGACCGCATCGGGCAGCTTGCCGCCGGCATCGTAGAAGGCGGCGCAGACCGAGGTCGCGATCGTCAGCCCGGGGGGGACCGGCAGCCCGATGCCGGCCATTTCGGCCAGGTTGGCGCCCTTGCCGCCGATCAGGTTGCGGAAACTGGCATCGCCATCCGCCGTGCCGCCGCCGAAACGATATACCGACTGTGTCATGTCAGGCTCCAATACCCCTCTCCCGCTTGCGGGAGAGGCGAGACGCGCGCCAGCGCGCCGGGTGAGGGTGTACACAGGCTTTGGCGCGGGAATACACCCTCACCCGGGACGCTGGCGCGTCTCTCGCCTCTCCCGCAAGCGGGAGAGGGGCGCTGCTGCTTGTGCAGTGCAAGCGTCACCCTTCGACCTTCGAAAAATCCGCCACGGCATGCACCGCATCGCGGAAACGCCCGAGCAGCGCCAAACGGTCAGCGCGGACGGCCGGGTCGGGATCATTGACCATCACATCGGCGAAAAACCGATCAACCGGCGCGCGCAGGCCGGCAAGCGCGGTCATCGCCGCGCCGAATGCCTCCGCCGCCACCGCTGTCGCGGCGGCGGGCAAGGCCGCATCGAGCGCCGCCGCGAGCGCCGCTTCGGCCGGGTGAGCCTCGCCGCGCCCGGCAATGGAGGGGGCGGCGGGTTCGTCCTTCTTCGTCTCGATCTTCAGGATGTTCGCGGCGCGCTTGTAGCCGGCGAGCAGATTGGCGCCGTCATCGGTGGCGACGAACGCCTGAAGCGCCTTAACCCGCGCAACAACTCGATCCAATCGCCCATCTTCAGCAGTGCTCCACTCACGCGACGCTGCGACAAGATCATGCCTGATCCCGGCGTCGCGTTGCTGCACTACAAGACGATCAAGAAGAAATTCCGTGACAGTCGATATGATTTTTCGACGCGCAATTTCTTTCTCACCAAATGCATGTCCCTCGTCGGATTGACCGAGCCATTCTTGAATGGCCGAACCAACATAGAGGTTGAGAGGTAAAACCAGCCTGATGATACCAAGTGCAGCACGCCGCAATGCGAAGGGATCGCGCGAGCCGGTTGGAAACTCTTCGATGTCGAAAAACGAACAAAGCGTATCCAGCTTGTCCGCCAGCGCCACAGCCACGCTTACCGGCGCAGTCGGCAGGTCATCGCCTTGCCCGACCGGCTTGTAATGATCGCGGATTGCATCGGCGACTTGTGGATCAAGCCCGGGAACGCGCGCCAGATAGGCGCCGGCCAGCCCCTGCACTTCGGGGAACTCGCCCACCGTGGCTGAAACGAGATC
>CAJAHV010000287.1 GCA_903939555.1 uncultured Alphaproteobacteria bacterium
AGGGCGACGGCAAAGGCACGGCCACCTTCGGCGCGTTCGGTGAGCAGCAAGCCGGCGCGCACCACCAGCGCCTCGATGGCGGCAAGCGCACTATCGACCTGGGTGATCGGCGCGGCAAAGCGGCGTTCGACCGCCACCGGCGCGGGCAGGCGGCGCGGGGTGACGGGCACAGCGATGGCTCCCGACAGCCGGGCGAGCCGGTGCGGCAGTGCCTCGCCAAAGCGCGCCGCCAGCGCCGGCATGTGCTGGCGCGCCACCCGGCCGATGGTCAGCAGCCCGGCGCGGCGCAGTGCCAGCTCGCTGGCCTCGGGCAGCGCCAGCGCGGCGATGGGCAGATCATCGATGCTGTCGGCCTGATATTGCGCCAGCATCAGCGCCGCATCGGGCGTGGCGGCCAGCGCAGGCCAGGCGGTCAGCCCCAGCCGCGCCAGCCGGGTGACGATATCATCGACCAGCGCCGCTTCCCCGCCGAACAGATGCGCGCAACCGCTGATATCGAGCACCAGCGCCTGCGGCGGCACCACCATCACCATCGGCGTATAGCGATCACAGCCATCGGCGAGCCAATCGAGCAGCGCCGCATCGGCCGCCGGATCATGCGGCAGCGCCACCAGTTCGGGCACCCGCGCCCTTGCATCGGCGAGCCGCAGCCCCGGCGCCAGCCCGGCGGCGAGCGCCTGCGCATCGACCGCGACAAGGATGACGGCGCCCTGGTGTTTTTCGGTCAGCGCCAGTGGCGCGTCGGGCGGCGATTGCTGTAGCGCCTCAAGCCGCGACCCCTGTGGCGCGTCAAGCCGCGACCCCTGTGGCGCGTCAAGCCGCGCGGCGACGCCCGCGTGCTGGCGCCGCAGCCGCTCGCAGGGGAACTGCGGCAGGTGCAGGGCCAGAACGCGGCGCGGTAAAGATTGCGCTGTCACGGTCCCACTCCAATCGGGTTGCAAAACCACCGATCCCGCTGCGATGCCGCAACAGGGTGACGGCAAAAACCGGGGGGCCCGGCGCGTCGGCGCCTTGATTCGAGAACGCCGCGTCGGCGCCATGACTCGAGAACGGCGCGTCGGCGCCCTTATTCGAGAACGGCGCATTGGCGCCGAGGCCTTCAGAAGGGGCACCGGCAACCTGCCAACGCGACTGTGCCGCACTCGGCACCGGGTCGCCGCTGCGCAGCGCGAGCGTGAGCACCCCCGAACGCGCCGCCGCGAGCATGAACCGGCGCGAGGCGGTCAGGTCGAAGGCCGCTGCCCCACCGCTTCGTCCGCCGCTTCGCCCCCCAAAGGGTTCGAGAATCACCGCGGCCAGCGCCGCGCAGGCCACCGCTTCGGCCCCGGCGCGCAGCAGCGCCAGCGTATCGGGCGCCTGCACCAGCACCAGCCGCGCCGGATCAAGCCCCAGATCGGCAAGCCCCAGCCCATAGGGCCGGTCCTGCCGGGCGGCGCGATCCTCGCGCAGCCACAGCAGCGGGCCGGGCCGACCGCAGCGCAGCGCCAGCAGCAGCGCAAAGGCAGCGACACTGGCGGCATCCCCCTCCCCTTGCGCGTAGAATTCGTGGAGCGCGGCCATTGCCAAGCCGCCGCCAAGCCGCGCATCGACCGTGTCGAGCCCCAGCGTGAAACGCCGGTCGCCCCCCGGGGCCGGTGGCAGGCCCGAGCCCGCAAGGGCTGGCAGCAAAGCGGGGCGACTCGTCATGTTCACTATATGTTCTAATTGCAGCCGACAGGCTTGCCGAGTCAAGCGACGTGCGACGGGGCGCACCGGTGGCGTGTCAATTCGGCCGGCCATCCCTGCCTGTTGGCTGCGCCGGCTGCAGCTGCGGGACCGCGCGCGGCGTGTGTCCGCGTGGCATAGGTCTGCGTGGTCACGACCACCGCTTGTCCCGCGGCATTGAAGCGATGGCGATAGCGCCAGAGCGGCAGCTTCCGCGTGCTTAGCCGCCGTAAAGCTTTTCCAGCCGTTCGCCATAGACCTGTTTGAGCACATGGCGGCGGATCTTGAGGCTGGGGGTCATCTGCTGGTTTTCGGTGGTGAAGGCTTCATCAGCGATGACGACGCGGCGGATTTTTTCGATCACCGACAACCGGCTGTTGACGCGGTCGACCGCCGCCATCATGGCGCGCTGGAATTCAGGCTCCCTGGCCAGCTTGTGCAGATCGGCGGGCATGCCCTTGTCGCGCGCCCAGGCCAGCGCCCATTCGGCTTCGGGAACGACAACGCCGACAAGATAGGGCCGCTTGTCACCATAGACCATCGCCTGGGCGATCTCGTCCTGCAGGGTCAGCATGCCTTCGACGCGCTGCGGAGCGACATTGTCGCCCTTGTCGTTGATGATGATGTCCTTCTTGCGGTCGGTAATGACGAGATGGCCGTCCTTGTCGAGATGGCCGATGTCGCCGGTGTGGAGCCAGCCGTCCTGCAGCACGCGATGGCTTTCGGCGTCGTTCATCCAATAGCCGTCCATCACCAGTTCGCCGCGCACCAATATCTCGCCGTCGCTGGCGATCCTGACCTCGACACCATCGAGCGGCGGGCCAACAGTGTGCATCTTGAGCCGCGCGCGCGGGCGGTTGCAGCTGATCACCGGCCCGGCCTCGGTCTGGCCATAGCCTTGCAGGATGGCGATGCCGATGGCGGCGAAGAAGATGCCGACTTCGGGGTTGAGCGGCGCGCCGCCGGCCACCATGCCCTTCAGCCGGCCGCCGAATTTGGCGCGGATCGATTTGCGAATAGTGCGTTCGAGCAGCGCATCAAGGGCACGCTCGGCGATGTTGAGGCTTTCACCGCGCGCCTGCTTGCGCGCCAGCCGCAGCGACTGGTTGAGCAGGGAGACGGCCACCCCGCCCTGTTTCTCGATCTGCTTGGCGATGCGCATGCGCAGCACCTCGAACAGCCGCGGCACGACGACCATGAAGGTCGGCTGCACTTCCTCGATATTGGCGGCTAGCTTTTCCAGGCCTTCGCAATAGGCGATCTGGCCGCCCATGCCGATCGGCATGAACTGGCCGGCGGTATGTTCATAGGCATGGCTGAGCGGCAGGAAGCTGAGGAACAGTTCGCCCACCGGATCGCCGGGCACGAAATCCTGTTCGATGATGGCGATGGCGCCGGCGATGTTGCGCAGGATGGCGCCATGATGCTGGCGCACGCCGCTCGGGGCGCCGCCGGTGCCGCTGGTGTAGATGATGCAGGCGATATCGTGGCGTTGCATGCTGGCCCGCGCCCGCACTGCGGCGCAGTCGGCGGCAAGATCACCGGCCCGTGCTGCGAGCAGCGCATCCCATTGGTGGACGGCGATCGTGCTGCGCTGGGAATCCTTGAGATGGTCGATACCGATGACGATGCGGCAATTGTCGCTGTCGGCGACCGCCGGCAACAGCGTGGCGGCGAGCTTTACATTCGACACGATGACGGCGCGGGCACCCGAATTGCCGAGGATATGGCTATGATCGGCGGTGGTGTTGGTGGTGTAAGCCGGCACGGTGATGGCGCCCGCCGCCATGATGGCGAGATCAGCGAGGCACCATTCCGGGCGGTTTTCGCTGACCAGCATGACCCGGTCACCCGGCTTGATGCCAAGCTCGATCAGCGCCGCCGACAGGCTGGCGACAGCATCACGGCATTGCGCCCAGCTTTGTGCCTGCCAGCGGCCATCGGCCTTGCGTGACAGCAGCGGGCGATCGCCATGTTCCTCGGCACGATCGAGGAACATGCTGACCAGGTTGGACGCGGCATCGACACGCGCTGCCATGTCGGCACGGCGCATGGCGGGAAGAGGTGCAAGGCTCATCAACTGTCCTCAATAGCCTGCTGAATTGCCTTCACTGCGCGGATCGGCGCCACCGCGCCAACCTCCGGCAGTGCGTTCCAGCCCGTTGGCCTTCAGCGGCAGCGGCGCCGCGACGGTGCGATGCCCGAGCTTTTCCAGCGCCGGCTGCATCGCCACCAGCTTTTCACCCCGCGGGCCTTTTTCGAGGATGACGAGATCATCGCTGACATAGATGGTCGGCAGCGCAATGGCATCGGCGACCGGCAGCTTGAAATCGAGCACGCCGATGATCGCCTTGGCAACCTGCGCCGGGATGGTCATGCCGCCAGCAGCACCGATGGCGAGCACGGCGCGGCCCTTTTTGTCATAGACGATGCTCGGCGACATCGATGACCGTGGCCGCTTGCCGCCTTCGACACGGTTGGCCACGGGCGCGCCACCGGCGGTCGGTTCGAAGCTGAAATCGGTGAGTTCGTTGTTGAGCACCATGCCGCCGGCGACCAGCGAACTGCCGAAGCTGCCTTCGACGGTGGAGGTCAGCGAGGCGACATTGCCGGCGGCATCGACGGCGGCAAAATGGGTGGTCGACGGCACTTCGCCGCCGGTGGCGGGTGTACGCGGCTGGGCGCCTTTCGGCGTGCCCGGCGCGGCGCGGGCCATGGTGGCGGTGGCGCTGATCAGCTTGCCACGGCCTTTCAGATAATCGGGCGCAATCAGCCCGGCGACGGGGACCGAAACATAATCGCCGTCGCCGCCGAACATGGCGCGATCAGCAAAGGCCAGCCGCTCGCTTTCGGCGATCAGGTGCCAGGCGACCGGGCTGTCGGGGCCAAGTTTGCCAAGATCAAAGCCTTCGAGCTGCTTCAGGATGGCCAGCACGGCGATACCGCCGGCCGATGGCGGGCCCATGCCGCAGACGCGCCATTGGCGATAGGCGGTGCACACCGGGGCGCGCTGCTTGGCCTCGTAACCCGACAGATCGGCGAGCGTCATCACCGACGGATTGGTCGGCGCGGTGCGCACCCGCTCGACGATCTGCGCCGCGACCGCCCCCTTGTAAAAGGCGCTCGGGCCGCCCTTGGCGATGGCGTCCAGCGTCTGCGCCAGCGGTTCGTTGACGATGCGCGTGCCGGCGGCCTTGGGCGTGCCATCGGGGTTGAGGAACAGCGCCCGGGCTTCGGGGGAACGACCCAGCGTTTCGGCGCTGCCGGCGATGGCGCGGGCCATGCGCGGCGTGATCTCATAGCCGCCGCGCGCCAGCGCGATCGCCGGCTCGAAGATTGTTGCCCAGGGCAGCTTGCCCTGCTGGCGATGCGCCAGCGCCAGCATCGCGACATTACCCGGCACGCCGACGCTCTTGCCACCCGGGGTGGCGTCGCGGCGCGGCTGGGGCGTGCCATCAGCGGCCATGAAATAATCGGGCGTGGCGGCCAGCGGCGCCTTTTCGCGGCCATCGAAGGTCAGCGGCGCCTTGGCCCCGGCGGGTTGATAGACGAGCAGGCCGCCGCCGCCGATGCCCGATGACTGCGGCTCGACGACGGTCAAGGCCAGCAGCGTCGCAGCGATGGCGTCCATGGCGTTGCCGCCGCGCTTGAGCATGGCCAGCCCGGCATCGGTACTGCGCGGATCCGCCGAGGATACGGCGTTTGCAAAAGCAACCGGTGCCGGTTCCTTCGCGGCGGCGATGCTGGAAAGGCTGGCGCTGGCCAGGACGAGAGCGAGAAGGGTGGTTTTCATAGCCCGAAACAATGGCGGAGCCTGCCAGCCATGACAAGCGCAACCTCACACGCCTTTATGGCAGGGGGTCAGCCGCCGCCCACCGCTGCGGCAACGCTGGCAAAGCCGTCGCGGCGCAGTAGTGCTGCCAGATCGGCCTTGATGCACTGCACCAGCCCCGGCCCTGCATAAACCAGCGCCGAATAAAGCTGCACCGCGCTCGCCCCGGCGCGGATACGGGCATAGGCTTCGGCGCCCGTCGCGATGCCGCCAGCAGCGATCAGCGGCAGCGCACCGCCGGTGGCGCGGACGGCGTGGCGCAGCGCCGCCATGGCCAGCGGTTGCAGCGGCGCCCCCGACCGGCCGCCGGCCTCCCCGGCGTCACGGCTGTGCAGCGTTGGCCGGCTGATGGTGGTGTTCGACACGATGAGGCCGTCGATGCCGCCATCGATGGCGATGCGGGCAATGGTATCGAAATCGGCAGGTTCGAGATCGGGGGCGATCTTGACGAACACCGGCACGGCAAGCTGCCCGCGCGCCGCCACGACACGAGCGACAAGATCGGTCAGCGCGGCTTCATCCTGCAACGCCCGCAGCCCCGGGGTGTTGGGCGACGAGATGTTGACGGTGACATAGCTGGCCAGCGCCGCCGTGGCGCGCAGCCCGGTCACATAATCGGCGGTGCGGTCATCGGCATCCTTGTTGGCGCCAAGGTTGATGCCGACGATGCCCGGCCGGCCGCGCCGGGCCTGCAGGCGCACCACCGCCTGTTCGAGGCCGCGGTTGTTGAAGCCCATGCGGTTGATGACGGCGCGGTCCTCGACCAGCCGGAACAGCCGCGGTTGCGGGTTGCCGGCCTGGGGACGCGGCGTCACCGAGCCGCATTCGACAAAGCCGAAGCCCAGCCGCAGCATGGCATCGGGCACCTCGACATCCTTGTCGAAACCCGCCGCCAGCCCGACGGGGTTGGGCAGGTCGAGCCCGGCGAGGCGGGTGGCGAGGATGGGATCATCGGCCGGCGCGCGCGGCACCAGCCCGGTGCGCAGCGCCGCGAGCGTGGCGCGGTGAGCGGTTTCGGGGTCGAGCCGGAAGATCAGCGGGCGCAGCATGTCGAACATGGGCGTTCTTGTGGCGGCTCGGCGGCGGTTGGTCAAAGGCTCACACCGGAAACGGCGTCCAGATCACCTCGTTGATGTGACGCGCGCCCAGGCTGAGCATCGCCAGCCGGTCGAAGCCCAGCGCCACGCCGCTGGCATCGGGCATGGTGGCGAGCGCTGCCAAAAAGTCTTCATCAAGCGGGTAGCGCACGCCATAAAGGCGCTGTTTTTCGTCCATTTCGGCGATGAAGCGCCGGCGCTGTTCATCGGCATCGGTCAGTTCGCCAAAGCCGTTGGCGAGTTCCACCCCGCAGGCATACATTTCGAAGCGTTCGGCAAAGCGCGGATCATCGCCGCACGGCCGGGCGAGCGCCGCTTCGGCGAGCGGATAACGCGCCAGCAGCGTCAGCCGGCCATGGCCGAGGTGCGGTTCGATGCGGGTGACGATGACCTTGCTGAACAGGTCGGACCAATTGTCATCGGCGGCAACGGTGATACCGAGGCCGGCCACCGCAGCGGCAAGCCCGTCGCGGTCACCCAGCAGCGTGTCGAGCGCGATGCCGGCGTGGCGGTCGAAGGCCTCGACCAGCGTCAGCACTTCGGCCTCGGCAAAGGGATCGCACGTCACCCCGCGCCAGTGCAGCGCTTCGTTGCCGGCGGCGCTGAGCGCGGTGCGGCACAAGGCGACGCTGTCGGCCATTACATCGGCATAGGGCGCCCCGGCACGATACCATTCGACCATGGTGAATTCCGGCGCGTGCAGCGGCCCCGTCTCGCCATTGCGCCACACCCGGGCAAAATCGACGATGCGGGTTTCACCGGCGGCGAGCAGTTTCTTGGCGGCGAATTCGGGCGAAGTGTGAAGGTAGCGCGGCTCGGGCGTGCCGCCTTCGGGCCGCCACTCGGTCGCAAAGGCGTGAAGATGGGTTTCATTGCCCGGCGAACGCTGCACCATGCCGCATTCGACGGCGACAAAGCCTTGCGCATCGAACCAGTCGATGAGCGCGCGCTTGATGCCGTTGCGCGCCAACAACCGCGGACGGCGGTCTTGATGCAGGTCGCGGCGCCAATAAGGCAGCGTCATGGGCAGGCTTTCTCAACGTTCGGGGCTTGATTGCAAGGCCGCTGTCGGCGTAGCGAGCAACGCAATCAAGTGCTGTCGGGCCATGCGGACCGGGGCAGCACGACGCAAGGGGCATTTGAGATGGTCAAGGTTATCGCCAGCAACGTCCGCAAGGGCAATGTCCTCGAATATGAAGGCGGACTGTATGTCGTGCTCAAGGCCGACAGTTTCCGCCCCGGCAAGGGCACCCCGACGACGACGGTGGAAATGCGCCGCATCTCGGATGGCGTGAAGACCGTCATCACCGTCAAGACCGGCGAAGGGCTGGAGCGGGCCTTCGTCGAGGAAGTCAGCCACAATTACCTGTACAATGATGGCGACAACTACATCTTCATCAACAATGAAAACTACGATCAGGTGCCGGTCACCGCAGCGATGCTCGGCGACGATGCCGTCTGGTTGCAGGAAAATGCCGAATGCAAGCTGCTGATGTTCGATGGCAAGCCGGTGTCGATCACCCTGCCGCCGCGCGTCACCATGGCGATTGTCGCCACCGAACCAGTGGTCAAGGGCCAGACAGCATCATCGTCGTACAAGCCGGCGACGATGGAAAACGGCGCCCGCGTGATGGTGCCGCCGCATATCGATGTCGGCACCCGCATCGTCATCAACACCGAAGACAATGGCTATGTGGAACGCGCCAAGGACTGATAGCCGGGTGCGTTGCCGGTGAACGATCAGGCACGGCTACTTAAGGGCCTCCGGCGGCTACCTAAGTGCCTCCGGCTATCAGTCCTTGGCCCCAGCTCTTAACCCAGCGGCATAAGCCGCCATCACTCGTTTTCCCCCGAAAACGGCAGCGCCAGTTCGCGTGGCGGCTCGCGTTCGAGCAGGCCGGCGGCTTTCAGATCGGCGAGGCCGGGCAGGTCGCGGCGGCTCGACAGGTTGAAATGCGCCAGGAACCCCGGCGTCGTGGCATATTGCAGCGGCCGGCCCGGCGTCTCACGGCGGCCGGCGGGGCGCACCCAGCCCGCTTCCATCAGCACGTCGATGGTGCCGCCGCTCACCGCCACGCCGCGAATTTCCTCGATTTCGGGACGGGTGACGGGCTCGTGATAGGCGATGACCGACAGGGTTTCGACGGCGGCGCGCGACAATTTGCGCACCGCCTCGCGCGCCGGGCGCAGGTGATGCGCCAGATCGGGGGCGGTCTGGAACTGCCAGCGGCCACCGCGTTCCACCAGGTTGATGCCGCGCGGCGCGTAGCTTTCGGCCAATTCGCGCAGCAGCGTGGCCAGATCGCCGCGTTCGCCGACATGCGCCGCGATATCGCCGAGCGTCACCGGCGCGGCGGCGGCAAAGATAACCGCCTCCAGCGCGCGCAGCAGCGCGGGCCGGGCCTCATCAATCGTTGCGTCATTGATCATTGTATCAGCGATGCTCATTCGCGGGCCCTCACCAGGATCGGCGCAAAGGCCGCGCCTTGCGACAGGCTGGCCTTGCCCAGCTTGGTCAGTTCAAGCGCGGCGACGAAGGTGGAGGCGAGGACCGAGCGCGCATAGCCTTCATCGGCCAGATCGCGCGGCAAAAAGCGTGACAATTCGGTCCAGTCGATGCTGGCACCGAGCAGGCGTTCGAGCCGCTCGATGGCTTCATCGAGCGCCATCACCGCGCGGCGGCGCACGACATGGATGGACTTGCTGTTGCGCGCCTTGATGGCACCATAGACCGACAGCAGCTCGAACAGGCTGGTGTCATAGCGCGCCGTGGTTTCAAACATCAGTCCTTCCGGGTCGGCGCGCACGAACGTGTCCCAACCTTGTTGGGGCCGCGCCAGCAGCTTTGCCCCGGCATCGCGCATCGCGGCGAGGCGTTGCAGCTGGAATTGCAGCTTGAGCGCCATGTCGTGCGGATCGGGTTCGGCCTGTGGGTCGGGGGGCAGCAGCAGCGCCGATTTGAGATAGGCCAGCCACGCCGCCATGACGAGATAATCGGCGGCGATTTCGAGGCTGAGCGCTTTGGCGTCGCGGATGAAGGCGAGATATTGATCGACGAGCGCGAGGATCGAGATCTGCGCGAGATCAACGCGCTGGCTGCGCGCCAGGGTGAGCAACAGGTCGAGCGGGCCTTCCCAGGCGCCGAGTTGCAGGACGAGGGTCTGCGCCGGGGTGCGGGGGGGAGTGTCGAAAGGGTCGTCGCCCATCAAAGCCCCCCTCTGCCGTCTGCGGTGAAGGCGAGAGACGCCGAAAGCGGCCCGGGTGAGGCTGTTCTTGGCTTGGAGCGCGGGTACATCATCACCCGGCGCACGGGTGTGCGTGTCGCCTCTCCCGCAGGCGGGAGAGGGGTCTCAAGCCACTGCAGCAAGCAACTGGTCACGCGCGTCTGCCCATTGCGCCGTCGGGGTGGCGTCCCCTGCCCCCGGCCACGCCATCGCCGCCGCCAGCCGGGCCGCTGCAGCCGCCGTGATCGCCGGCACCGCATCGCAGATGGCGCGCATTTCGGTGAAATCCCCCGAACAATGCAGCGCGATATCGCAGCCGGCGGCAAGGCTGGCGAGCGCCCGGGCGCCGAAATCGCCAAGCGCATTGCTGCCGGGCGGGTGCCCCCCCGATTGCGGATTGCCCAGCGCGTGCATGCCAAGATCGTCCGACATCAACAGGCCGTCAAAGCCGATGTCGCGGCGGATGAAATCGATGACCAACGGCGACAGCGTCGCGCAGCGGTCGGGATCGAGCGCGGTATAGGTGACATGCGCGGTCATCGCCATCGGCGTGCGCGCCGCCAGCGTGCGGAAGGGTTCGAAATCCCGCTCCAGCGCGACGCGGCTCGCGGTGACGACGGGCAGTTCGAGGTGGCTGTCGGCAGCAGCGCGGCCATGGCCGGGGATATGCTTGGCGACGCCGATGACGCCGCCCTGGCGCAGGCCTTCGAGCGTGGCGCGGCCGAGCGCTGCCACCTGCATCGGTTCGCTGCCGAGCGCGCGATCGCCGATGATGTCATGGCCATCGGGGTCGCGGACATCGAGCAACGGCAGGCAATCGACGTTGATGCCAAGGCCGCGCAACAGCGCCGCCAGCGCCAGTGCGTTGAGCCGGCAGGCCTCGATCGCGGTCACCGGCGCCTTTGCATAGAGCGCGGCAAAGGTCTCCCCGGTGGGGAATTCGGGCCAGTGCGGCGGGCGCAGGCGGGCGACACGGCCGCCTTCTTGGTCGATCAGGATAGGCACGTCGCGGCCGGCAAGGTCGCGCAAGCTGGCGGTGAGGGCGCGAACCTGTTCGGGATCGGCGACATTGCGCTTGAACAGGATGTAGCCGGCGGGGTTGGCGGCGGTGAACAGCGCGCGTTCATCGGCGGTGATGGTGAGCCCGGAGAGGCCCAGAAAGCTTGGTTGCATCATTTGATCACCGTGCACGGCGCGCCCGCCGCCTGCAAGTTGCGGCACAATTCGTCGGCATCCCCGCCGCTGGCGCGCAGGCGATAGAG
>CAJAHV010000288.1 GCA_903939555.1 uncultured Alphaproteobacteria bacterium
GGCCGCTTCGGCGTTGCCGAGGATGTCGCCAAGACGCTGGTGTTCCTCGCCAGCCCGGCGTCGGGCTTCACCACCGGCACCAATGTCGTGGTCGATGGTGGCTACACCAAGCGCGTGCAGTTCTGACGCAAATTCACCTCTCCCCTTGCGGGAGAGGTCGAGAGGGGCGCGCGTGAACCCCTCTCCCGGCCCGGCTGCGCCGTGTCCGACCTCCCCCGGCGGGGGGAGGTTTTACCCCAGATACTTGTCCAGCGTCTGGTGGAAATGCCGGATGCGGATTTCCTGATAATCGGCAAGGTTGATCTGGCCGGTCTTCGACGCCTTGAGGCCCTGCTGCACGAACGGCAGATTGCCCATGTCCTGTTCGAACACCGATGCCAGCGTGCTCAACTCCGGCGCATCGGTCCATGGCTGGTCGGGGCCGAGCATGTGCAGCGGCACACCGCGCGGGATCGGCTGGCCCGGCGGTACCCGGGTCAGCACGCGCACTTCCATCAGGCAGTGGTCGACATCCTGCGCAGGGCGGAAGCGATAGACGATATTGGGCATGAACCCCCCCCAGGGCGCGAAATTGGGGAAGACATTATAGACCAGCGCATCGAGCAGTTCGGCGTCGGTGGCGTCGCTGTGATCATGGCCGAACAGCGTTGAATAATTCTCGCGCATCGCCTGCCCCAGCGCGTGCCGCGCCGTCACCCCCTCGGGTACTGTCACGGCAAAGGCGTCGGCGCCTTCCTCATAGCTGTCGGCCGAGCGACCATTGAACTTGATGAACTGTTCGACGATCCATTGCTGCGGCTTGTCGGTCGCGTCGATATGCGGCGACACCACGGCAAACGGCACCAGATTGACGTTCACATTGTCGCCCCAGGTCCAATAGCTGGCATTTTCATCGCCGGTAAAGGGCAGGATCTGCGGATGGGTGACCAGCGTGTGCCAGCTTTCCATGAACGCTTCCATCACCACCTTCCAATTGGCGGGCACGACCTTGCCGACCCAGACCGCCGTGGTGCATTGTTCGTGCTTCCAGCGGCTGAAATGTTCGGGCAGCGGCGCCAGATATTCGGCCAGCGGCGGCCCGCCGGGGTTCTCGCGCAGGAAGATATAGCCGCCCCAGCGCCCGACCTCGGCCTCGGGCAACACCATTTTCTCGTCTTTCAGATGCGGGAAGTCCCACCGGCAGGGGATTTCGTTCAGCGCACCGGTCTTTTGCCAAGAAAAGCCGTGAAAGGGACAGGTGAAGACATCGGCATTGCCGTCCTCGGTCCGCAGCTTGCGGCCGCGATGCAAGCAGACATTGTGAAAGGCGCGCACCGAACCATCGGCCTGCCGCGAAACAAGATAGGAGCGCCCGGCGTTTTCATAGACGATGTAATCGCCGTCGTCGGGCAAATCCTCCTCACGCGCCGCGAACTGCCAGACATTGGGCCACATCTTCTCGGTCTCGAGCGCCGCGAATTCGGCGCTGGTATAGCGCGCTGTCGCCAGCGGTTCGGAGCCGCGATACTGATAACTTTCGTGCAACAGGAAGTCCGGCACCGGCCGCGCATCACTCTGCATCAGGTCGGTCCAGCTGATGCCGGGCGAACGCGCCGCGCCGGGCGGCAGCTTGGGATCGATGTCGGCCATGGTCGATGCTCCTGTCTGGTTGCCCGCACAATGACGCGTCAACCATCGCGCGTCACCTTGGACAAAGCACAGGTTCCCCGACGCGCCGCTTGCGGCATGGTGACCCGACAAGCGGAGACACGCAGATGATATTGAAACTGGCAGGCAAGGTCGCGCTGATCACCGGCGGCACCTCGGGAATCGGTGCCGGCACCGTGCGGCGGTTCGTCGCCGATGGCGCGCAAGTGGTGTTCACCGGCTCCAACGCCGCCGCCGCCGCGGCGCTGACCGCCGAAACCGGGGCGCATTTCATCGCGCACAGGGTCGAGGACGCCGCAGGCTGGGCACCGTTGCTGGCCGAAATCGCCGCGCGCCATGGCCGGCTCGATATCGCCTTTGCCAATGCCGGCATGGAAACCGGTGACGGCAGCGTCGAAAGTATCACGGTGGAAGCGTGGGAGGCTCTGCTGGCGGTCAATCTGACCGGCGTCATGCTCACCGCCAAGGCAGCGGTCGCCGCGATGCGCGCCAATCCCGGCGGCGCGACCGGCTCGATCATCATCAATTCATCGATGAATGCCTATCGCCCGATGGCCAATTACATCGCCTATTCGACCACCAAGGCCGCGCTTATCGCGCTCGGCAAATCGGTAGCGCTGCATTGCGCCAATGCCGGCACCCGCATCCGCTGCAACACCATCCACCCCGGCGTCGTCGAAACCGAAATGATCCGGGGCGTCATCGACCGTGCGCCGGACCCGGCCGCCGCCCGCGCCCAGTTCGAGGGCATGGCGCCGCTGCGCCGCATGGCCCAGGTCTCCGAAGTCGCCGCGCTGGTGGCCTTCCTGGCCAGCGACGAGGCAGCATTTGTTTCGGGGTCGGAATATGGCATCGACGGCGCTTCGACCGCCGGGATGATGGGGGTTTAACCGCTCCCTCCTCCCCGCAAGGAGGGAGGGAGCTGGCTCCGACTATCCCAGCGCCGCCATCGCCTTGCCCACCGATGCGGCGATTTCGCCGGCATTGGGGTTGCGGCGCAGCGTCAGCCCGCCGTTGACCTGCAGATTTGCACCCGTCATGAAACATTCGTCGCTGGCAAGGAACACCGCTGCCGCCGCGATATCGTCCGACGTGCCGATACGGCCAAGCGGATAGGCATCGACAAAGGCATCGAACAGCCCGGGCACCTGGGCCGCCGCAGCATTCATCGGCGTGTCGGTCAACCCCGGCGAGATCGAATTGGCGCGGATACCGGCGCCGCCGAATTCATTGGCGACGCAGCGGATGACATGATCGAAGCCCGCCTTGCTGCCCATATAGGCGGCATGGTCATTGAGCATGATCGTGGCCGTTGCCGAACTGATCTGGATGATCGAGCCGCCGCCGGTCATCGCCGGGATCACCGCCTGGGCGAACTGGAACGGCCCGGTGAACTGCAACGCGGTCATCGCCGCCAATTCCTCGGCGGTGGTTTCGAGGAACGGCTTCATCAGTCCCCAGCCGGTAGCGTTGACGGCAATCGACAGCGAACCGAAACGCGCGACGGTTGCCGCGACCAACGCCTTCAGATCGGCCGCAGAGGTGATGTCGCACAACGTCCAGCCGGCACCGATCTCATCGGCAAAGCGCTGTAATTCGTCGCCCTTTCGGCCGGCGACCATCACATTGGCGCCTTCGTCGCGGAAGCGCCGGGCAATCACCTGCCCCATGTTGCCGGCTCCCGCCGCCCCCAACACGATTGCTACCTTGCCTGCCAGCCTGCCCATCCGTCGCTCCCCTGTTACTGTCTTCGACCGATATTCGGCTCAGCCAGCCGCTTGCGCAACTGGTCCGAAGAACAGGGGGGCGATGCGGCGGCAGGCCGGTTTCGCGGCTATTTGCGGACGAGCGCTGCCAGATCGGTATCAATCTGCTTGAGCACGGTATCGGTCAATTGCTCGGCCGCGTAGGACTGGATGTCCCGCAGCGTCATGCCACGCGCCATTTCGATCTGCGGATTGGTGGTCAGGCCTGGCACATTCTTGTCGAGCACGGCCTTGGCGGCGGCATCATCGAGCAAGGTGCCGATGGCCGTGCTGGCCGACGAAAAGACCACTGGCGCGGCGGCTGCGGCAGGCGCATCGCCAGCAGGCGCCGCCGGCTGGGCGAGGGCGGGCATGGCAGCAAGGGCCAGAACAAGAAGCAGGGCGGCACGCATGATGATCTCCTGTTACCCGGTCGAACCGGAAAAGCCCGGCGCGGGATGCCGGTTTGCTACCATGGCCCGCATCCCCGGTCATCCCCTGCCGGCAGCCATCAATGCGACTTCGCTACCGGCAGAACCCGAAACACTTCACGAGGCGGGTCCGCCCTCTGCAACCGGACGACTCGGCAGGACGGCTGGCAGCCGGGCGAACGGGTCGGTCTTCTGCTGGGAGATTGCGCCGAATTCCGCCCTTGCCGCATCGATGCGGGCCTGCAACCGGGCGACGACATCGGGGTGGCGGTCGGCGACGCTGTAGCGCTCGCCCGGGTCGGCGCTGGTGTCGAACAACAGCCGGTAGCCCGATTTGTCCAGCGGGGCATAATAGGTCTGGTAATAAGCGCTGACCAGCAGCCGCCAATCCTGCGTCCGGATGGCAGCGATATCGGCATTGGCGAAAAACAACAGGCTATCATGGGGGGATTTGGCCTCGCCGGCGAGCAACGGTGCAATGTCCTTGCCGTCAAGCCCGGGCGGCAGCGACACGCCGGCTATGGTCGCCAGCGTCGGCAACAGGTCGATGTTCATGGCGATGCCGGCGGAATGGCTGCCGGGACGGATATGGCCCGGCCAGCGCGCCAATAGCGGCACCGCATAGCCACCCTCCAGCGTGCCGCCCTTGGCCCCGCGGCGATCGGCGGCGCTGCCTTCAAACCAGGGGCCATTATCGCTGGTGAAGATGATGATCGTGTCGCGGTCCTTGCCGGCCTTGCGGACGGCCTTCAGGATTTCACCGACTGTCCAGTCAAGCTCCTCGACGGCATCGCCATACAGGCCGGCAGCGGATTTGCCACGAAACGCCGGGCCGGGGCGCAGCGGCACATGCGGCGCGATCGCGGCGACGTACAGGAAAAACGGCTTGTCCGACGCCGTATTGATGACGGCGCGGGCCTCGCTGGCCATGTCGGCAGCGAAACGGCTCTGGTCGGTCGACGCGGCAATGACGGTCCGGTCGCGATAGAGCGGCAACGGGCTCATATCGTTGGAATAAGGCACGCCCCAGAAACTGTCGAAGCCATGCGCCGTCGGCCAGGCGGTATCGGCGGCGCCAAGATGCCATTTGCCCAGCATGGCAGTGCGATAGCCGCCGGCGCGCAGCACACCGGGCAAGGTCGGCGTCGCCGCCGGCAGGCCATAGGTCGTGTGGGGATAGGCCACCCCGATCGCCAGCCCGGCACGGGCTGGATAGCAACCAGTGAGCAGGCCGGCGCGCGACGGCGTGCAGACATTGGCGCTGGCGAAGAAATTGTCGAGCCGGGCGCCGTCACGCGCCATGCGGTCGAGGTTGGGCGTACGGATGACGCGGTTGCCATAGGCGCCGATATCGCCGAGCCCCAGATCGTCCGCCAGAATGACGATGATATTCGGCGCCGCCCGCGCCGCCGTTGCGAAGCAGAACAACAGCAGCGAGAGCAACAGACGCAGCATCGGTCAATTCCCGAATTTATAATCCAGCGACACCCCGATGATGCGCCGCGCCTCGGCATTGGGGAACTGCGAATATGAACCGAGCGGCGCGGTGGCGGCCGAATTGAGCACCGGCTGGCTGATCACCCGGCTGACAAAATGCTTGTCGAGCAGGTTGCGGGCGAACACCGACAGCCGCCAGCGATTGCCGGCGTCGCGGATGCCGATGCTGGCGCCGAGCAGGCCATAGCTGTCCTGGCGCAGGCCGGGGTCGCCGTTGCTGGCATAGGTCACCGTATCGCGCCAGAACCAGTTGACATTACCGCTGGCGATCAGCCGCCCGACCGGCACATCATAGGTGGCGGCGAGCGTATAGGTCAGGCTGGGCGCATCGGGCAGGCCCAACCCGTTGCCGGTGGTGACGCCCGATCCTGCGGCGCTGACCCGGATGCACTGACGCGGATCGGTGCGCGCCGTGCCGAACGGCAACAGCGGCTGGCCGATGTAGCAGGCGATGCCCTGGAAATCAGTATATTCGGTATCGAGATAAGTGGCAGCACCGCTCAGGCTGAGCCCGGCGACGGGGCGGATATTGACTTCGGCCTCGATGCCCTGGGTCTCCAGCTTGCCGGCATTGACGGTGGTGAAGCGCGCCGGAAACACATTTTGGTCGAAAGCCTGGGCCTGAAAGTTCTTGAAATCGCTCTTGAAGGCAGTGACGTTGATGGTCGTGGTGCGATCGAACAGCATCGACCGGATGCCCAGTTCATAGCTGGTCGGAATTTCGGGTTCGACAAATACTGGCGTCTGGGAAACCAGCCCCTGGTCATAGGCGGCACCCTTGTAACCGCGGGCAACCGAGCCGAAGAGCATGATGTCATCGCTGGCATCGAACTGGGCGACGACGCGCCACGAGAAATTATTGTCCTTGCGGCTGGCACCGTTGACGCTGCCGTTGAAACGGCCGGGAATGCCAGCGATGCTGCCGGTGGCGGGGAATTGCCGCCAGTCGAAGCGCAGTTCCTCATCGGTGTAGCGCCCCGAGGCCGACAGTTTCAGCCGGTCGAAGAAAGTATAGGCAATCTGCCCATAGGCGGCATAGCTGGTGTTGAAGGTTTCGCTGCGCCGCGTGGTGCCCAGTGTGGCCCCCGGCGGCAGGGCGACGCCAAGCGTGCCGGCCTGGGTGTTGCCGCCGTGGTTGGCGACGTCGTAATAGAACAGGCCCAATGTCCATTCGAATGGCCGGTCGGCAGGCGATGTCAGCCGCAGTTCCTGGCTGGTCTGCTGAACGCGCGAATCACCGCTGTTGTTGTCGAGAATGTTGATCGGCAGGATGTCGGGATCATTATTGTCAAAGGCCGACCATTGCCGATAAGCCGAGATGCTGGTGAAGTTGGCAAAGCCGAAATCATGGTCGACTTGCAGCGAGAAGCCCCATGTTTCCATATTCTGGAAAAATGACGCGCCGGCGGCGACCTGGTTGTTTTCCGGGCCGGGAACGATGCCGGCGGCGGTGTTAAGCGCCGCAAAGGCCTGACCCGGGGCCGCCGAACGGGCGGTATAGGCACAGCAGCGGGCACGGCTTTCGGCCCAGTCGCCGATGACGAGAATCGACAGATTCTCCTTTGGCTCGACAAGCAGCTTGCCGCGGACGGTCTGTTCCTTGCGATTATTCAGGTCTTCGCCGGTCCGCTTGTTTTCTATGATGCCATCGCGATCGGTGCGCGAATAGGCGAGGCGAAAGGCAGCGTTTGCGCCCAGCGAGACATTGGCGACGGCATTGGCGCGGATGTCGTTCCATGTCGCATAGGATCCGCCAGCCGCCAGCGACGTTTCTCCCAGCTTGGGATTGTTGGTGACGATGGAGATGACGCCGGCGCTGGCGTTCTTCCCGAACAACATGCCTTGCGGGCCGCGCAACACCTCGACGCGGTTGACGTCGATCATGCTCATCGTGCCCATGCCGTTGCGCGACATGGCGATGCCGTCGACGACGACCCCGACGCTCTGTTCGACGCCATCGCCGAAGATCGATGTGCCGACGCCACGGATCGCCAGCCCTTCTCCGCGGGTATTGGCGCTGTTGCCGAAATTGAGGCTGGGCGAAACAAAGCGCAGATCGGCCGGATTGTTGATGCCCTGGGCCAGCAATTGCGCCCCCGAAACGGCACTGATCGCCAGTGGCACGTCCTGCAGGCTCTGGCGGCGCAACTGGGCCGTGACGACGATCATGTCGTCGGGTTCATTAGCAGCGGGTGCGGGTGCCGGAACTGACGTCTGCGCCAGTGCGGGGCTGGCGATCGCCAGCACGGCAATCGCCGCGCCGGCCAATGACCTGATACGAAATGGCGTCATGTCGCTGATCCCCCGGAATCGACTAGGCTGGCCGGCGCCATTCGCGCCTTGTTGTTGACATCAGCATCGGATGACATATCAAAACAGTCAATCCTGTTTTTATGATGGGTATTCGAGATTGCGCCAGACGGGCCAGACTGGGCTATAGCTGGGACCAGAACAACGAGGGAGACCTGACCTTGTCGAACCAAGCGCCTCCCGCGGCGACACCCCGGCTGCGCCGGACACAGGCGGAACGATCGGCCAGCACGCGCGCGCGGCTGGTGGCGGCGGCGGTCGATGCGCTGTACCGTCTCGGCTATCCGGCGACCTCGACAGTGCTGGTGGCCGATCTGGCGCGCGTCTCGCGCGGGGCCATGCTGCACCAGTTCGCCACCAAGGCGGCGCTGATGGCCGCCGTGGTCGAGGCAAGCTATGCCGCCGATATCGAGGCCTATCGGATTGCCATCGCGGCAGTTCCCGATCCGGGCGAACAGTTGCTGGTCATCGCCGACGTGGCATGGGCGCAATTCCGGGCACCGACCGGTATCGCCCAAACAGAAATCTGGATGGCAACCCGATCAGACCCCGAACTGGCGGCTGCGGTCTTGCCCATCCATGCGGCGATTTTCGAAAGCAGCCTGACCGCCCAGGCCTGGCGCTTTGCCGCCTGCGGCATCACCGATGCGTCAGTGTCGGACGGGCTTTTATACCATAATGTCGCGCTGCTGCGCGGACTGGCACTCGAATATCTGCTGGGCACGCCCGAGGCAGCACTGCGACCGGCGGTAGATGCCATGAAAAAAGCGCTTCGCGACACGATCACGCCGACAGGAAAACGCCAATGACCGCCTATCTTGGACCACAGCGCGGCCTGTCGCCGGCTGATATCGCTGCACGAATCGACGCGGTGATGGCCAGCGCCAGCCTGGCCGAAAAGGTCGGCATGATGTCGGGCAAGGGGTTTTTCGAGGCGTTTCGTGATGATGGGGGTTTATGGGGCGCCCGCCCCTATCGCGCCGGTGGCGGAATCGAGCGATTGGGCGTGCCGGCCTTTTATTTCACCGATGGCCCGCGCGGCGTCGCGCGCGGCCAATCGACGTGTTTTCCCTGCACGATGGCACGCGGCGCCAGTTTCGATGTCGATCTCGAACGCCGCATCGGTGAAGCCATGAGCATCGAGATCAGGGCGCAGGACTGCAACCTGAGCGGGGCGATCTGCATCAACCTGCTGCGCCACCCGGCCTGGGGCCGCGCCCAGGAAACCTATGGCGAGGATCCCTGCCATCTCGGCGCGATGGGCGCGGCGCTGGGGACCGGCCTGCAGGCGCACAACGTCTGCGCGACGGTCAAGCATTACGCCCTCAACTCGATGGAAAACACCCGCTTCAAGGTTGATGTCAGCATCGACGAGCGCAGCCTGCACGAAGTCTATCTGCCGCATTTCAAGACGGTGCTCGACGCCGGGGTGATGAGCGTGATGAGCGCCTACAACCAGGTCAACGGCGAATATGCCGGCCAGAACGGCCACCTCCTCACCGACATATTGCGCGGCGAATGGGGCTTTACCGGCTTTGTCCATTCCGACTGGGTGATGGGGCTGTACAAGCCTTATGCCGCTACCGCCGGACTGGACATCGAAAACCCCGAACCGCTGGTGTTCGGGTCCAACCTGATCGCCGCGGTCGAAAACGGCAGTATAGCCCCCCAGGTCATCGACACCGCCTGCCGTCGGATATTGGGCGCGCTTTATCATTTTGCCTGCGCCGAAGATCCGCTGCCGGCCTATCCTGTCGATCTTGTCGCATCAGCGTCGCATGTCGCGCTGGCCCGCGAAGCCGCCGAAAAATCCGCCGTGCTGCTCGCCAACAACGGCGCGCTGCCGCTCGATCGCAGCCGCTTGCGGCGGCTCGCCGTGCTCGGCCGCCTCGCTGGAATCGAAAACACCGGCGACAATGGCTCCAGCCGGGTCCGGCCACCGCACCAGGTCACCGCCTTGGCCGGGCTAACCGCCGCGCTCGGCGCCGATCGTATCGTGACCGGCGATGAAAGCGATCTGGCTGCCGCCCGCGCCGCCGCCGCTGATGCCGATGCCGTCGTCATCATTGCCGGCTACACCGCCGAAGAAGAAGGCGAATTCATCCCCGGCGACATCTCGCTCGGCCAGGAAAACAGCCCGGCGCCCGATCTTTCACATCTGCCCGAGGCCGTCCGCGAAAACCACAAGCGCCGGAACTTCTCGATCGGCGGCGACCGGATCGATCTCGGCCTGCCCGCCGACCAGCGCGCCCTCATCGAGGCCGCAGCCGGTACCGGCAAGCCCGTGATCGTCGTTATCGTCGCCGGTTCGGCCGTGCTTGTAGAGGGCTGGTACGACAAGGCCGATGCCATCCTGCAAAGCTTCTACAGCGGCATGGAAGGCGGCACCGCGCTGGCCAGCCTGCTGCTCGGCGATATTTGCCCCGCCGGCCGCCTGCCCTTCACCGTCGCGCGCGATCCGGCCGATTATCCGGCTTTCGATCGCAATGCCGTGGCGGTCACCTACGACTATTGGCACGGTTATGCGCGGCTCGCCCGCGATGGCAAGTCGGCGCGCTACGCCTTCGGCCATGGCCTGTCGTACAGCCGTTTCACCACCCGCGCGCTGACCGCACGTCGCCAGGGCGATGCCATCGAACTGACGGTGGCCGTCGCCAACACCGGCACCTGCGCCGCCGATCATGTCGTGCTGCTCTGGGCCGAACCGCCGGGCACGATCAATCCCTGCTGGCCACGCCGCCTCGCCGCCTTCACCCGGGTAAGCCTTGCCCCCGGCGAAACCCGCATCGCGGTACTGCGTGTGCCATTGGCGTCGCTGCGCTGGCGCGATCCCGCCACCCATTGCTGGCAGCTCGAACCCGGGCAATGGCGCTTCGTCATCGCCGACAACGCCGAGGCACCCGCCGCCCAGACCGCGGTCATGGCGCTGTGACTGCCGGCCCCGCCCTCCGGACGGTGCGCACATCTTGACAAGCGCCGCACGACTGCCCGGTCTGCAACGCTTTGGCTATGGCGTCGGCGATATCGGCTTCAACCTTTACTTCACCACTGCCAGCCTGTTCCTGCTGTATTATTACACCGATGTGCTGGGGCTGGCGCCCGCGACGGCCGGGTGGATCTTTGCGTCGGCGATGATCTGGGATGCCGTCGCCGACCCGCTGATGGGCTATTTTGCCAGCCGCACGCGCAGCCGCTGGGGGCGCTATCGTCCGTGGCTGCTGTTCGGCGCTGTGCCACTGGCGGCAAGCTGGGTGCTGGTCTTCTGGCCGACCGGCCTCGAGGGCAGCGCGCTCGTGCTGTTCACACTTGCGGCCCATATGCTGTTTCGCACCGTCTACACCGTGGTTTCGATGCCCTATCTCTCACTGTCGGCGGCGATGACCAGCGATTCCACCGAACGCGGCATCCTCGCCAGCATACGCATGATCAGCGCGACCTTCGCCGGCCTGTGCATCGCCTTCTTCACGCTGAAACTGGCGACGCTGCTAGGCGGCGGCAACGACATGCGCGGCTTTTTCCTTACCGCGATCATCTACAGCGGTATAGCCGCGGCACTTCACATCGGTGTCTTCGCCGCGACTATCGAAGACCCAGCCTTGCGGGCCGCGCCCCTGCCCGATGCCGCCGGCCTGTGGCGCATGATCCGTGAAAATCGCCCGTTCTGGATCGTCGCCGGCTGGTTGATGGCAGGATCGACCGCATCGACGCTGTTCGGCAAGACCCTGCCCTACCTCTTCAAATATGATCTGGACCGCCCCGATCTGATAGGGCCGGCGCTGGCAGCGATCACGGCCAGCGCCATGGTCAGCATTCCGCTGTGGACGCTCGCCATGCGCCGCACATCGAAACGCGCCGTCTGCCTCGCCGGCAGTGTCGCCGGCATCATCGGCTATGCCGGTTTCGCCGCCGCCGGCAGCAACCTGCCGGCATTATTTGCCTCCCTTGTCGTGCTGGGATTGGGCAGCGGCGCCGGCTATCTAACCTTCTGGGCAATGGTGCCCGACACGGTCGAATATGGCGAGTGGCGGTCCGGCGTGCGCGCCGAAGGCATTGTATTCGGGCTGATTTCGTTCATCCAAAAGGGAGCGCTGGGGGTCGCGGTCGGGGTTCTGGGCGAACTGCTCGGGCTGCTCGGCTATGTCGCCAACCAACCCCAAACGGCGGACACGCTTTCGGCGATGCGCTATTTGATGGTGGCGGGACCAGCGGCGCTGGGCGTCGTCGGAGCCATCATCATTGGTCGCTACCCGATCGATCGCCAACACCATGCCGAACTGGTCAAGGCCATCGAATCAAGACGGCCCGACACTGCAGCGGCGGAAATCTGAAAGATCATCGCGACGGATGATGTGCAAAGCCCCGGATCGCCGGCTCCAACCACTTTGGCCGGGCTTCGCTGCTGGGCAAAGCGGCAGGCCTGAAATCGGTGCGGGTGGCTTAGACTTATTCGCGGCAGAAAACACCGCCTGTCGGCAGCGGCCAAACGTGCCGGGTGCATAGCATGGCTTTGACGGGCTGGTTGCCGGCACCCGCGTTTCGAGGCAATTTCGCGCCGCAACCGTTTCCGCGCTGAAGCGCGGGCCAGGGGTCGATCTGATGATGAACCGTTTTTCCCTTTCACGCAGAACAGCGCTTTGCAGCCTTGGGGCGGCGGCGCTGGTGCCGCAGGCTTTGCAGGCGCGCGCGCAGGTGGCCCGGCCGATGCAAGCAACCGCCAAGCTGGTGCGTTATTCCGATTCGTCCGAGCGGCCAGTGACGATCGAGGTCCTTTTGAGGGGCAAAGGCCCGTTGATTATACTGCTGCCCTCGCTGGGCCGCGGCGCCGCCGATTTCGATGATCTGGCCGGCCGCATCGCCGCCGCCGGATACCGGACTGCGGCGATCAATCCGCGCGGCATCGGAGGCAGCCAGGGGCCCAAGGCACCGACCTTCGCCGAAACAGCCGGCGATGTGCGGGAGGTCATTCGCGCGCTGCAATCGGGCCAATCAGTGGCCAAACCCGTCGTGTTGGTCGGCCATGCCTATGGCAACCGGCTCGCTCGCGCCGTCGCGACCTGGCATCCGGACGCCGTTTCGGGCTTGATCCTCCTCGCCTCGGGGGGGCAGGTCGCGATCCCCCCTGCCATTGCAAAAGCGCTGCGCGACGTGTTCGACCCTGCGCTGCCGCCCGAGGCGCATATCGCAGCGGTGCGGACGGCCTTTTTTGCGCCGGGCAACGACCCCGAGGTCTGGCGCGAAGGCTGGTACGGCGCTGTCGCCCTGGAGCAACAGAGCGCCTTTCGCGAACTATCGCCCCAGGCCTGGACCGGCGGCGGCCAGATAAGCATGTACATCATACAGGCCGCACAGGATTTACTGGCGGCGCCGGCCAATGCCGAAGTGCTGCGGTCTGCCTATCCGGACCGGGTCGAGGTCGCTTTTTTACAAAATGCCGGACATGCAATGCTCCCCGAACAGCCGGAACGGCTTGCCGAACTTATACTCAGCCGGCTTGCGGCAATGACAAGGCCCGCGAAACCCGGTCATTCGTAAGACAATATCTGGACGCGCTCGGATCGGCGGCGACCTGCTCCATGCCGATCCGTCATTGCGGCGCGACATCTGGCGCGCGCCATCCGCCGGCAACAGGCCCGCAATGAAATGCGGTTCCGATCGCGTCGGATAGATTGCGATGCTGCTGACGCGACTGCTCTGCGGCGCGGGATTATCCGCCTCCCGACGACGCCAGACCATATCCGCCGGTTGAACAACCCCCAAGGCTGGCCACTTCCGGACCCGGCCGGTCGCCTTTCCGGAGCCCAAAGTTCGCGAAACGCAAACGATCGACAACCGCTTGTTGGTGCCCCTGGCCGGACTCGAACCAGCACGGATCTCTCCATCCGATTTTGAGTCGGACGCGTCTACCATTCCACCACAGGGGCACTTGCATCGCCTAGCGCATTGGCGTGCACGTTTCAACGCCCGGTTACCGGCAAAGGCCTGATGCATGTTTGCAACAGCCCCGAACTTTGTGACATCCGGGTTACAGATTCGACATGTTAGTTCTTTTGAAGTGGCGCGGATTCGTTCACGCGCAATTCATTACCAATGGGGTTCAGGGGAAATTTAATGCGTACGTCAATTCTGGCAGGCGTTTCGGCGTTGGCACTCACCGCTGCGCCTGCGCTCGCGCAGACAGCCGCTGCGAACACCGTCGCACCGGCGACCAAGGTCGCCGCCGCTGTCGCGGAAGATGATGGCGAGCTGATGGTCGTCACCGGGTCGCGCATCGCGCGGATCTCGCTTGATTCGGCGGTTCCGGTCACCACGCTGACCCGCGACGAGCTGACGATCAATGGTGAAGTCAATATCGGTGACCAGCTTTCACAGCTACCGGCGTTCCGGGTCAGCTTCGGTACGCAGAATTCGGGCGGCGCCATCGGCACCGCCGGCCTCAACATTCTCGATCTGCGTGGGCAAGGCACCGGCCGCACCCTGGTGGTGCAGAATGGTCGTCGTCACGTGACGTCGCAGCCGGGCACCAGCACGGTCGACACCGGCACCATTCCCAATGCGCTGGTCGAGCGCGTCGATGTCGTCACCGGCGCCAATTCGGCCGTCTACGGTTCGGACGCGATCGCCGGGGTCGTCAACTTCGTCCTGAAGAAGGATTTCGACGGCATTGCCATCGATGGCCAGACCGGCCTGTCGTCACGCGGTGACCGCCCGACCTATTTCCTGTCCGCGACCATCGGCAAAAATTCCAAAGACGGTCGCGGCAACATTGCCGTCAACGCCGAATATTCGCAGTCAAACCCGCTGTATTTCAGCCAGCGTGAGGAACAGTCCGGTGCGCTAACCGGCCGTTCGCAGTTCCAGCTGACTCAGGATACGTCGGTATCGGGCCCCGGCCGCACGCCGGAACCGGCAGCGGGTGACGGCATTTTCGATACGACCTTCACGCGCGGCATCAAGAATATCGGCATTTCGACCGGTGGCGCCATCACCTCGTCCTGCCCGGCAACAACGGCCACCAACGCCGCGCGCGTGGCGCTCAACTGCTCGGGCCTGTTCACCTCGACGGGTGCGCAACTCGGCAACGTCTTTGCCTTCCTGCCCGATGGCACGCTGGTGAAGAACGTCGTTTCGACCGATTTCCGCCCCTTCGGCTCGGGCAACGGCATCGGCGGCATCGGTTCGACCTTGCGTGAAGTCGGCCAGTTGCAGACCGGCACCACCCGTTATGCGCTCAACCTGTTGTCACGTTATGAATTCAGCGAAGCGCTGACCGTCTTCACCGAAGCGAAGTATGTGAAGACCGAATCGGTTCAGGAAGGCCAGCCGACCTTCTCGTCGGGCGCGCTCAATCCGAACTTCAGCATCACCAATCCCTACCTGACCACCCAGGCGCGCGATACGCTGGTGACGCTGCTGGCACCGGGCGCAACGAGCTTCGCGATCCAGCGCTTCAACATCGATTTTGACGGCCGCGGCGAGAACCACAGCCGCGACCTGTTCCGCGTCGTTGTCGGCGCTGAAGGCAATTTCCTGGACACCTGGAAGTATGAACTGTCGTTCAATTACGGCCATGTGAAGACCTTCTACGAGACCAAGGGCAATGTGGACCTCGCCAAATTCACCAATTCGGTGAACGCGGTGCGCAATACCGCCGGCAACATCGTCTGCAGCATCAACAATGACGCGAGCACCACCAACGACGACGCTGCTTGCGTTCCTGTCAACCTGTTCGGCCTCGGCGCGCCAAGCAAGCCAGCGCTGAACTATTTCGGCTACACCTCGTCGCGTGAACAGACATCGAGCCAATATGACATCATGGGCTTTGTCTCGGGCGATTCGTCCAAGCTTTTCAGCCTGCCGGGCGGCGCCGTATCATTCTCGGTCGGTGGCGAATGGCGGCGTGAAACCTCCTTCTCGGCCTTTGATGCCTTCACCCGCGGCGGTGGCACCTTCCTGAACTCGATCGCCAACTTCACGCCGCCGGCGCTCGAAGTGAAGGAAGCCTTTGGTGAAATTCGCGCACCGCTGCTCAAGGACATCTTCCTGATCAAGGAACTGACCGTTGAAGGTGCTGCACGCATTTCGGAGTACAACACCGGCAACACAGGCTCCACCTTTGCCTGGAACGGCAGTGTCGTCTGGTCGCCGGTCGAAGACCTTCGTTTCCGCGCCGGCTATGGCCGCGCCGTCCGCGCCCCGACACAGAGCAACCTGTTCTCAGCGCAGAGCCAGACCTTCCTCAACGGTCTCTCCGACCCATGCGGCCAGCAGAACATCAAC
>CAJAHV010000289.1 GCA_903939555.1 uncultured Alphaproteobacteria bacterium
ACCGAAGAAGCCGACCAGCGCGATGAATGCGATGACGGGCGCGAGGAAGACGATGCGGTTCATGGTGCGAAAGCCTCCCTATTCCGCCGGGGCCAGCCGGGGTGCCGGCATCGGCACCGCCGCACGCAGCGGGGCGCCGATGCGGAAGCGCCGATCGGCCAGGCTGGCCGCGCCGCCCATCGCCATCATCAGCCCGCCGAACCAGATCCAGCCGACCAGCGGATGACGGTAGATGCGCACGACTAGGCCGGGGCCGCGCGGGCCATTCTGCTGGTCGCCGATAGCGATGTAGCTGTTGCCAAGCAGCGACACGCCGATGCCGGCTTCGGTGGTCTGGTTGCGGCTGACCGGAAAAAACCGGCGTTCACTGTTGAGTTCGCGCACGCTGTCGGCCCCGAACAGCGATTTTTCGCGGACCGTGAAGCGTGCCTGAAAGGCTTGATAGTTCGGGCCTTGCGCCTCGCCGGTGCCGTTCAAAGTGACCTGCATGCCGCCGACTGTGGCGGTTTCACCATTACGCATGATGAGAATTTTCGATTCGGCAAAGCCGCTCATCGCCGAAATGCCGGCAACGGTAACACCCAGACCGGCGTGGGCCAGCGCCATGCCGAACACCGCCGCCGGCGTCGTGCGCACCAACCGCCACGAGAAGCCGCCGCCGCCCTGCCAGCGTCGCGCCAGCGACAGGGTGCCGCCGAGGATGAGCCAGAACCCCAGCGCCAGGCCCAGTGCGGCAACAGTGTGTGCGAGGCCGAGCAGCGCCACCAGCGCGGCAGCGAGCAACGATGTGCCCAGCAACGGCCATTTCAGCTTCGCCATGACGCGGCTGGACGAATCGCGCTTCCATGCCAGCATCGGTCCGACCGAGACGAGCAACAGCAGCGGCACCGAAAGCGGCACGAAGACGAGGTTATAATAGGGTGGGCCGACAGAAATCTTGTCGGTTGGCGACACGGCTTCCATAATGACCGGATAAAAGGTGCCGAGGAACACCACCGCGGTGACCGCCATCAGGAAAAGATTGTTGAGCGTCAGCCCGGCTTCACGGCTGATGCCCGAGAACAAGGCCCCCGATTTGAGCTGCGGCGCGCGCCAGGCGAACAGGCCCAGCGCCGTCCCCGTGGATCCGACGATCATCGCAAGGATGAAGACACCGCGCTCGGGATCGACGGCAAAGGCATGCACCGAAGTGAGGATGCCGGAGCGCACGAGGAAGGTGCCGATGAGGCTGAGCGAGAAAGCCAGAATGGCGAGCAGAATCGTCCAGCCGGCGAGCGCCTGGCGTTTTTCGGTGACGATGGCCGAATGCAGCAGCGCCGTGCCGAGCAGCCAGGGCATCAGCGAGGCGTTTTCGACCGGATCCCAGAACCACCAGCCGCCCCAGCCGAGTTCATAATAAGCCCAGAAGCTGCCCAGCGCGATGCCGCAGGTCAGCGGGATCCAGGCGGCGAGCACCCAGGGGCGCATCCAGCGCGCCCAGGCGGCATCGGCACGGCCTTCAAGCAGCGCAGCGACGGCAAAGCTGAAGGTCACCGAGAAACCGACATAGCCAAGGTAGAGCATTGGCGGGTGAAAGATGATGCCGGGATCCTGCAACAGGGGGTTTAACTCGGCACCATCGAGCGGGGCCGGGTCGAGCCGGGCGAACGGGTTCGACGTGAACAGCAGATAGGCGAGGAAGGCGACGCTGATCATCGCCTGGATCGACAGCACCCGGGCTTGCAGGCTGGGCGGCAGATTGTCGCCGAAGCGGCC
>CAJAHV010000290.1 GCA_903939555.1 uncultured Alphaproteobacteria bacterium
GCGCCAGATATTGTGCAATCATCGGCGAGGCGGCGGGAAATGCCGCGAGCGGGGCAGCGGGAGCAGAATCCGGGGTCACCCGCACCTGTTAGCGCTGAATACCCCGGTCGGAAAGCAATCCGTGCGCCGATTTCACGCTTGCGAACGAGTTTTGCTTGCGGGCACAAGGTGCGACACCTATCGTCTGCCCCAAATTGGGGAACTACATAATGTCGAGTGAACGCACGTCGGATTCCGAAAAAAGCGATTTTGGTGATCGCGAAGCGCTCGCCTTCCACCGCATGGGGCGGCCCGGCAAGATCGATATTGTCGCGTCCAAGCCGATGGCGACCCAGCGCGACCTGTCGCTGGCCTATTCCCCGGGGGTTGCAGCGCCGGTGCGCGCCATCGCCGCCGATCCCGATGCCGCCTATGAATACACGATCAAGGGCAATCTGGTCGCGGTCATCACCAATGGCACCGCCATTCTGGGGCTTGGCAATCTCGGCGCACTGGCCTCCAAGCCGGTGATGGAAGGCAAGGCAGTGCTGTTCAAGCGCTTTGCCGACATCGATTCGATCGATATCGAACTCGCTACCGAAGACGTTACCCGCTTCATCGACGCCGTCGAGCTGATGGAGCCGAGCTTTGGCGGCATCAACCTTGAAGACATCAAGGCGCCCGAATGCTTCATCATCGAAACGACCCTGAAGGAACGGATGAACATTCCGGTCTTTCATGATGACCAGCATGGCACCGCCATCGTCGCTGCCGCCGGCATGATCAACGCGCTGCACCTGACCGGCCGCAAGGCCGAGGATGTGAAGATGGTCGTCAATGGCGCCGGTGCCGCCGCCATCGCCTGCACCGAACTGATCAAGGCCTATGGCGTCAAGCATGTCCTGATGTGCGATACCAACGGCGTCATCTACCAGGGCCGCACCGAAGGCATGAACCAGTGGAAATCGGGGCATGCCGCCATCACCGATGACCGCACGCTCGAGGAAGCCATGGCCGGTGCCGACATCTTCCTCGGCCTGTCGAAAAAGGGCGCGGTCAGCCCGGCGATGGTCGCGTCGATGGCGAAGAACCCGATCATCTTCGCCATGGCCAACCCCGACCCCGAAATTACCCCCGAAGAAGTCGCCAAGGTGCGCAGCGATGCCATCGTCGCCACCGGGCGCAGCGATTACCCGAACCAGGTCAACAATGTCCTGTGCTTCCCCTATCTGTTCCGCGGTGCGCTCGATGTGCGCGCCACGGCCATCAACGAGGAAATGAAGCTGGCCGCCGCCAACGCCATCGCAGCCCTTGCAAGAATGCAGGTGCCCGATGAAGTGGCTGCGGCCTATGGTGGCCAGACCCGCAATTTCGGCCCCGAATACATCATCCCGGCGCCCTTCGATCCGCGCCTGATCGAAGAAATTCCCACCGCCGTCGCCAAGGCCGCGATGGCCTCGGGCGTGGCAAAGAAGCCGTTTTTCGACGAAACCGCCTATCGTCACGAACTGCGCTCGCGGCTCAATCCCACGACATCGATTCTCGCCGGCGCGGTCGAAGCCGCCAAGCAGCGCCCGCGCCGCTGCGTCTTTGCCGAAGCCGAGCAGGAAGTCGTGCTGCGCGCCGCCGTCAATTACCGCAATTCGGGCTATGGCGAGCCGGTGCTTGTCGGCCGCGAAGCCGCGGTGCGCGCAGCGCTGGCCCGCATCGGCGTGCCCGATGTCGAATCCTATGAAATCCACAACAGCAGCTCCAGCCCGCTGGTGCCGCGCATGGCCGAACGGCTGTATGAACGCCTGCAACGCCGCGGCCATCTGGAGCGCGACGTGCAGCGCATGGTCAACCATGAACGCAACATCTTTGGCGCGATGCTCGTCGAACTGGGCGAAGCCGATCTGATGATCTCGGGCGTCACCCGCAATTTCGCCACCACCTATCGCCAGGTCCGCCAGGTCATCGACCCGTCAGACGGCCATCGCCCGTTCGGCATCCACATGATTGTCGGCAAATCGGACACTATCTTCATCGCCGACACCACGGTCAACGAACGCCCCAATGCCACCCAGTTGGCCGATATCGCCGAACAGACCGCCGCCGTCGCCCGCCGGCTCGGCCAGGAACCGCGCGTCGCCTTCCTCAGCTATTCCAATTTCGGCAACCCGCCGGGCGAATTCGTCGGCAATCTGCGCGGCGCCGTGCAATTGCTCGATGAACGCGGTGTCGGCTTCGAATATGAAGGCGAAATGTCGGCCGATGTCGCGCTCAACCCGGGATTGCGCAAGCTCTATCCCTTCTCGCGCCTGTCGGGGCCGGCCAATGTGTTGATCATGCCCGGCCTGCATTCGGCCAATATCGCAGCCAAGCTGGTCAAGGAACTCGCCGGCGGCAGCGTCATCGGGCCGTTGCTGGTCAACATGAACCGCCCCGTGCAGATCGCGCCAATGACGGCGACCGCTTCCGACCTCGTCACCATGGCGGTGCTGGCGTCGACGGGCGTGGTGTGTTGAAGCCGACACTTTTCTGCATCCATGGCTATTGGGCGACCCCGGCGACGTTCACTGGCCTGAAGACACGTTTCGAAGCGGCAGGGTATCGCGTCGTCACACCGGCGCTGCCCTTTCACGATCGCGACCCGGCGTTGCCGCCGCCACCCGGGCTCGGCGCCGTGACGATCGAGGATTACGCCGGTTTCCTGGCCGCCGAGATCGCGCAGATCGCCGGCCCGGTCATCCTTGTCGGCCATTCGATGGGCGGCATGCTGGCCCAGATCGTTGCGGCGCGGGTGGCGCATGCCGGTCTCGTACTGCTGTCCACGGCCGCCACCGCCAGCACTGCGGTCCCGGCGCTCAATACCATCCGCACCATGGCCGGCGTGGTGCTGAAATGGGGCTGGTGGGCCGAACCAACCCGCATCGATTATGATCATTGGCGCTGGGGAATCGGCAATGGCGTCCCCGAAGCGATTGCCCGCGCCGAATATGCCGCGCTGGTCTGGGATTCAGGCCGGGTGATGGCCGAAATGACCCTGCCCGGCCTGTCGACGACCGGCGCCACCAAGGTCGATTACAGCAAGCTCGACAAGCCGGCGCTGGTCATTGTCGGTGCCGATGACCGCACGACCGTGCCGGGCATCAGCCGCGCGACGGCACGCAAGCTGAAAGGCACCATCGATTATCACGAGATCGCCGATTGCGGTCATTGGCTGTTCTGGGGCGAAACCGAAGTCCGGGTCGGTGACTGGATCGCCGAATGGCTGGGACAGTTTGACCCCGCCTGATCCGACAGCGCTGCGCGCCGCCCTCGTCACCGAAGCTACAAGGCTGGGCTTTGCCAGCATCGGCATCGCACCCGCCGATGCGGCGCCACAGGCCGGGGCACGCCTGCGCCAATGGCTCGCCGCCGGCCGGCATGGCGACATGCTGTGGATGGCCGACAGCGCCGAGCGCCGGGCCAGCCCGCAAGGCCTGTGGCCGGAGGTGCGCAGCGTCATCATGCTCGGCACCAGCTATGCCCCGGGGCTTGATCCGCTGCGTCACGCCGGCCATCCCGATACCGGCGTCATCTCGGTCTATGCGCTGGGCAGTGATTATCACGATGTCATCAAGAAGCGGCTGAAGGCGCTGGCGCGCTGGCTGGTCGCAGCGGCGCCGGGCAACGAACTGAAGGTCTTTGTCGATACCGCCCCGGTGATGGAAAAGGCACTTGCCGAAGCCGCCGGGCTCGGCTGGCAAGGCAAGCATACCAATGTCGTGTCGCGCGACCATGGCTCGTGGCTGTTCCTTGGCGCCATCTACACGACACTCGACCTGCCCGACGACACGCCGCACCGCGACCGCTGCGGCACCTGCACCCGCTGCCAGACGGCCTGCCCGACCAATGCCTTCCCGGCGCCCTATCAACTCGATGCACGGCGCTGCATTTCCTATCTGACCATCGAGCACAAGGGGCCGATCCCGGCGGAATTCCGCCGCGCCATCGGCAACCGCATCTATGGCTGCGACGATTGCCTCGCCGTCTGCCCGTGGAACCGCTTTGCGCAGGCCGCGCGCGATATGGCCTTTGCGCCGCGCGCCGAGCTTACCGCCCCGGCGCTCGCCGACCTGCTGGCGCTTGATGATGCGAGTTTCCGCACCGTGTTCTCAGGCTCCCCGATCAAGCGCATCGGCCGCGACCGGCTGGTGCGCAATGCCTTGATCGCAGCGGGCAATTCGGGTGATCCGGCGCTCGCCGCCAGCGTCGCGCCGCTGCGGCACGACAGCGACCCGGTGATCGCCGAAGCCGCCTGCTGGGCGCTGGCGCAGCTTGCCGGAACCGGCCCGGCCTGACGACCAGCACGCCGCTGCCACCAGCGCCGGCGACAGGCCTCAATCAGCCTTGCACCACCCCAGCAGCGCCGGCCGCAACGAAGCGCAGCGTTACTGCGGCGATGCCGGCCTTGGCCGC
>CAJAHV010000291.1 GCA_903939555.1 uncultured Alphaproteobacteria bacterium
AGCGTTGTCGCGCCGATACAGTGCAATTCGCCGCGCGCCAACGCCGGCTTGAGCAGGTTTGACGCATCCATCGAGCCTTCGGAAGCCCCGGCACCGACCAGCGTGTGCATCTCGTCGATGAACAGCACCACGTCGCTGCCTTCTGCCCGCACTTCATCGAGCACGCCCTTCAGCCGCTCCTCGAACTCCCCGCGATACTTCGCCCCAGCGATCAGTGCGCCCATGTCGAGCGACATCAGCCGCTTGTCCTTCAGGCCGTCGGGCACGTCGCCATTGGCGATACGCAGCGCCAGTCCTTCGACGACTGCGGTCTTGCCGACACCGGGTTCACCGATCAACACCGGGTTGTTCTTGGTACGCCGTGCCAGCACCTGAATGGTGCGGCGGATTTCCTCGTCGCGGCCGATGACCGGGTCGAGCTTGCCGTCGCGCGCCGCCTGCGTCAGGTCCCGCGCATATTTGTTGAGCGCGTCGAAATTCGCCTCAGCCCCCGCCGTATCGGCACTGCGGCCCTTGCGGGTTGTCTCGATCACCGTGTTGAGCGCCTGCGCCGTCACGCCCGCCGCCGCCAACGCCTTGCCGGCCAGCGTCGTCGTCGCCAGCGTCAATGCGACCAGCAGCCGCTCGACGGTGACGAAACTGTCCTTGGCCTTGGTGGCGATCTGCTCGGCCTGGTCGAGCACCCGCACCGTGTCATTGTCCCAATTGAGCGATTGGGCACCGCTGCCCGACACCTGGGCGATCTTGGCCAGCGCCTGATCGGTCAGTTGCATCGCCGTCTCCGGCCGGCCACCTGCGGCGCGGATCAGGTTCGCCGCCATGCCCTCTTCATCCTCGAGCAGCGCCTTCAGCACATGCTCGGGCGCGATGCGCTGGTGATTGTTGCGAATGGCGACCGTCTGCGCCGATTGCAGGAAGCCCTTGGCGCGGTCGGTGAATTTCTCGATATTCATGCGGAATTGCCTCCAGTCCCGACCGATATGGTGTGACCTTTGCGCAACACAAGGGGTAGATGATTTCTATCGGCGCAGTACGAAACGTACCTTGCGATTGCGGAAATCCAGCGACAAACGTTTGAAACTCCTCAGAAGATCGGTTCCCAGTAACAGCGCCGGCTGTTTTTCCAGTCCGAACAGTTCAAACGGCGGCGCATCGGTGAAGGCGACGGTGACATTTTTGAGCAAGACCCCGCCGACGCGCAATTCGGCCAGCGTCGTGACTTCGGCGCTAAAACTGGCACCCGTTACGCTGACCAGGCTGATCGTCTGCATCGGTGGCTTGCTGCGGCCGCGCAGCGCCCGGCGCAGCATTGCAGAGTTGCCGATGGTCAGTTCAGACCCGGTGTCGATCACCGCATAGGTACGATCACCATCAACGCTGGCCTGGGTGATGATAAGCTGCCCCTTGCGACGCCGGGCGGTGACGACAATCTCGCCCTCCTCGCGCATTTGCGGTTGCCGCGAATCCTGGATGATCACCGTGCGCTTGTCGAAATCGAGCAGCAACCGCTGGTCGGCGAGCGCGTCGATGCCGATGATACCCTGCGCGCCCATGAAGCGTTCGGGCAACGCTGGCGCGACGATACCGTCAATGCGGCTGCTGCCGATGCTCAGCGTGTCGATCAGCACCGTCGTTGCCGGGCTTGTGCCCGCCATGCCGCGTACCATGACATTGGCCTCGACGGGCAAGGCGAGGCGCTCGGCCAGCCCGGCGCCGACAACCGACCGGTCAGCGCCGCTGTCGACAAGGAAGCTGTAGGGGCCGTTGCCGTTGACCAGCACGTCGACGAACAGCCGGGTGCGACGTTCTTCCGCGACCAGGTTTTCCCCAACGACTTCGAGGTTGTTGTCGATGGTGGCGGGTGGAATCGTCGGCCCGGGTGCGGCGGGTACGGGCGGTGCGCTCGCCAGCACGGCGGCACTGATCATGGCAAGAAAACTCATGCCGCACCCGTGCGCCAACCGCATCGCGGCGGCAAGAGCGATTGCGCTTGCCGCCTCAGGTGCGACCGCCTATCCCGCCATGGTCATTCGGGGAGTAGCCGGCCGCTTCG
>CAJAHV010000292.1 GCA_903939555.1 uncultured Alphaproteobacteria bacterium
GCCGGTGCGCACCGCCAGGACCTCGCCCGCCGTGCCAATATAGACATGGGTGCCATCGGCATCACCAACCAGCCAGACGCCGCCAGGGCGGCGTAATTCGAGCGGTGGCGGGTCGGAGACCGAGGTGGCCGTCAGCGGCGGTATGAGCCGCACCTGCTGGCGGGCGATGGCGAGCGCATCGGCGCGGTCGATCACCCACTCACGACCGGTGCGCGCATCGACGAGCCAACTACGCTCCCCCGCTGTCAGCTTGTAGGCAGGCTTGCCGAGCATCTGCAGCAGCTCGGCACGTTCAACGGGCGTCGCCAGTACCGCTTCGGGCGGCAACACCGCGCTCGGCGGCAGTACCGGCCCCAGCGCGCGCAGGTCGAGCGGCGCCACCGTGCGGCGCAGCGTCGTGCCGCGCACCACCTCGATGGCGTTCGAGGTCATGAAAAGTCCGCTCGCCGTCCACAGCAACAATTGGATGCCGACGATGACACCGATCCAGAGATGGGCCGTGTAGATCAAGCGCCTGCCCCGAGCGATGCGGACGCTGCCTGCCATCACATGTGGATCGGCTTGCCGGTCACCGCCATCGCCGCTTCCTTGAGCGCTTCGGGGTGAGTCGGGTGAGCGTGGCAAGTCATGGCGATATCTTCCGACGAAGCGCCGAATTCCATCGCGATGGCGGCCTCCGCTATCATGGTGCCGGCCATCGAGCCGATGATGTGGACGCCCAGCACGCGGTCGGTTTTCGCGTCCGCCAGAACCTTGACGAAGCCTTCGGTGTCACGATTGGCCTTGGCGCGGCTGTTGGCGGCAAAGGGGAATTTGCCGACTTTATAGTCGATGCCCGCAGCCTTCAGCTCTTCCTCGGTCTTGCCGACGGTGGCGACTTCGGGGCTGGTATAGACCACCGCCGGGATGACATCATGGTTCACATAGCCGGTCAGCCCGGCGATATTGTCGGCACAGGCAAGGCCCTCGTCCTCGGCCTTGTGCGCCAGCATCGGGCCGGGCACGACATCGCCGATCGCCCAGATGCCGGGAACGGCGGTCGAATAATCCGGGTTGACCATGATGCGACCGCGATCGAGTGTCAGCCCGGTGGCTGCGATGTTGAGCCCGTCGGTATTGGGCCGGCGACCGACCGAGAGCAGCACGATATCGGCAGCAATCTCGGTCGCAGCACCGCCAGCGGCGGGTTCGACGGTAACGACCGCGCCAGCGCCGGCACGCTTCACACCTGTTACCCTGGTTGAAGTATGAATATCAAAGCCCTGTTTCTTCAGGACCTTTGCAAATGCCGTTGCGACTTCGATATCCATCGCCGGCACGATCCGCTCGGCATATTCGATGACAGTGACCTTGGCCCCGAGCCGCCGCCACACCGAGCCCATTTCGAGCCCGATATAACCGCCGCCGATGACAACGAAATGGCCGGGCACCTTGGCAAGGCTCAACGCTTCGGTCGAGGTGACGATGACGTCGCCATCGGGCGTCATGCCGGGCAGCAGCGCGACTTCGGAACCCGTCGCAATGATGAAATTCTTCGCCGTGATCGCGCGATCACCAACCTGGATCGCGCCGGGCGCGGTGAAATGCGCCTCGCCCTTGATCCATTCGACCTTGTTCTTCTTGAACAAGAACGCAATTCCGTCAGTCAGTTCCTTGACTGCCTTGTCTTTTTCACCAAGCAGCGCCGGCAAGTCGAGTTCGACCGAGCCGAGCTTGACTCCGAACTTGGCGAGCGCCCCCGAATGCGCTTCCTCGTAAAACTCCGAGC
>CAJAHV010000293.1 GCA_903939555.1 uncultured Alphaproteobacteria bacterium
GAAACGCACCCGATCGACGATGTTGCCGAGCGCGCCGCCGAGCACCAGCCCGAGCGCCAGCACATCGCCGCGCTGCTGTTCGCGCGCGATCCATACTGCCACTGTCGCGGCGATCAGCGCCGTCACCCCGACCAGTCCCCATCGCGCCAGATCAGAATTGGCCTGCAACAGCCCCATCGACACGCCGATATTGCCGACAAAGGTCAGCCGGAACATCGGCAGCACATCGATGAAACCGCGCTCGGGCAAGCGGACGATGGTGACGATCCAGTATTTGCTCAGTTGGTCGAGCAGGAAGACAAGGCCGGCAAGGCCATAACCAAGCGGCTTCACACCGCCACCACGGCATTGCAGCGCCCGCACAGACCAGTTTCTTCATTTACATCGGGCAGGTGCCGCCAGCAGCGGGCGCATTTTTCGGCGTCGATCTTCTCGACATTGACGATCGCGCCGGCTTCCAGCGCCGGGTCGATATCAAACACCACGTCGGACACGATGCACAATTCGGCGAAATCGACACTGGCGATCAACGCCGCATCGGCGTGCGCTGCCGTCAGCGTCAGCCGTGCTTCCAGGCTCGATCCGATCAGCTTGTCGCGCCGCGCTGGTTCGATCGCCATGGTGGCGAGCGAGCGCAGCGCGCGCAGTTGCTGCCAGCGTGTGCCCAATGCCGGGTCGAGCCAGGCCGGGTCGATCGCCGGCCACTCGGCCAGATGGACGCTGCCCGGGTTGCTGGTCGTCCACACTTCCTCGGCGGTGAAGACCAGCACCGGGGCGAGCCAACGAGTCAGCGCATCGAGCAGCGTGCTTAGCAAGCTGCGATAGGCGCGGCGCGTCGGGTGACTGGCGGCATCGCAATAGAGCGAATCCTTGCGGATATCGAAGACCAGCGCCGACAGATCATTATTCACGAAGGTCGAGATCGTCGTGACATAGGCGTTGAAATCGAAATCGCTGCTGGCCCGGCGCAGTTCGGTATCGATTTCTGCAAGGCGGTGCAGCACCCAGCGTTCAAGCTCGGGCATTTGCGCCGGGGCAACGCGTTCGGCCTCGCTGAAGCCGTCAAGCGCGCCGAGCAGGTAGCGGAAGGTGTTGCGCAGCTTGCGGTACTGGTCGGCAACGCCGGTCAGGATTTCCTTGCCGATGCGGTGATCTTCGGTGAAATCGACCGTCGCGGCCCACAGGCGCAGGATGTCGGCGCCATAATCCTTCATCAGGTCGATCGGATTGGTGGTGTTGCCGAGCGATTTCGACATCTTGCGACCATTCTGGTCCATGGTGAAACCATGGGTCAGCACCGTGCCATAGGGTGCACGGCCGCGCGTGCCGCAGCTTTGCAGCAGCGATGACTGGAACCAGCCGCGATGCTGGTCGCTGCCTTCGAGATACAGGTCGGCGGGCCATTGCAGGTCGGGCCAGCGGCCCGATTCGAGCACAAAGGCATGGGTGCAGCCGCTGTCGAACCATACGTCGAGAATGTCGGTAACACGTTCATAGTCGGCGAGAGCATAGTCTGGCCCAAGGAAGCCCTGCGCCGCTGCCTCGCTCCACGCGTCGACACCCTGTTCGCGCACTGCGGTGATGATGCGGGCGTTGACGGCGGGGTCGGTCAGATATTGGCCGGTGGCGCGGTTGACGAACAAGGTGATCGGCACGCCCCAGGCGCGCTGCCGCGAGATCACCCAATCGGGCCGGCCTTCGACCATCGCGCCGAGCCGGTTGCGGCCCTTTTCAGGAACAAACCGCGTCGCGGCGATGGCGGCAACGGCCTTTTCGCGCAGGGTCTTACCGTCGCCGGGCTGGTCCATCGGGATGAACCATTGCGGGGTGCAGCGGTAAATGACCTTTTTCTTCGACCGCCACGAATGCGGATAGCTGTGCTGGAACTTCGCCGCCGCGAGCAGACCGCCGGCGTCGCGCAGCGCGGTGCAGATGGCGCCTTCGGGGTTGTTGAGCTTGTCGCTGATGACATTGCCCTGGCCCTGCAGCCACAGCCAGTCGGGCCGGTCGGTGCGATAGGTGCCATCGCCGAGCACGGCGAACACCGGCTCGATGCCGTGCGCCTTGCACAGCGCGAAATCGTCCTCACCATGGTCGGGCGCCATATGGACGAGGCCGGTGCCGGTATCGGTGGTGACGAAGTCGCCTGAGAGAAGAGGGCGTGACGTCGCGTAGAAACCGCCGAGGTGGTGGAGCGGGTGGCGGGCGATGGCACCAGCGAGGGCGGAGCCGGCCACGGATCGCATCGGCACCAACGCCGAACCGAGGCGATCAGCTGTCGCGGCCACAAGTTCTGTTGCCACAAGAAAACGGCGGCCATCGTCATCGCGAAGTCGGCATTCGCGATACGTAACTTCCGGCCCATAAGCCAACGCCTGGTTGACCGGGATCGTCCAGGGCGTCGTCGTCCAGATCACCGCGTGCGCGCCAACCAGTTCCGGTGCGTTCGGTGCTTCGATGATCTCGAACGCCACATCGATCTGGGTCGACGTGATGTCCTCATA
>CAJAHV010000294.1 GCA_903939555.1 uncultured Alphaproteobacteria bacterium
CGCAAGGCGGCGGGAGCGGGAAGGGCGGGATGCGGCAATAATTGCAGCTTCTGCTGCGTGAGTAATTGCAGCCGCTGTTGCGTGAATAATTGCAGCCAATGCTACCCGGTTGCCGCGATGGCGGTGGCGGGCCATAACGCCGCCATGGCTTCACCCGAAATCGATGCGCTGACCCAGGCGCTGGCGCGGCTGCCGGGGCTGGGTCCGCGGTCGGCGCGGCGCGCGGTGCTTCACCTCATCAAGAAGCGCGAGATGGCGCTGGCGCCGCTGATCGCCGCGCTGCAAGCGGTGGAGCGCAATCTCGTCACCTGTTCGACCTGCGGCAATGTCGATACCCGCGATCCGTGCGGCGTGTGCACCGACCCGCGCCGCGATCCGACGACGCTGTGCGTGGTCGAGGAAGTCGCCGACCTGTGGGCGCTCGACCGGGCGCGGCTGTTCCCCGGGCGCTATCATGTGCTCGGCGGCCGGCTGTCGGCGCTCGATGGCGTGCGCCCCGAGGATCTGGCGATCGCCGCGCTGCTGGTGCGGGTCGCGGATGGCGCGATCAGCGAGGTGGTGCTGGCCATGAACGCCACGCTGGAGGGGCAGACGACGATGCATTATGTCGCCGAACGGCTGGCATCGTCGGGTGTGCGGGTGATGCAGCTGGCGCATGGCCTGCCGGTGGGCGGCGAGCTAGATTATCTCGACGAAGGCACGCTGGCGCTCGCCTTGCGTGCAAGGCGCGTTGTCGAATAGCGCCGCTGGGGGCGCGGCGGCAGGCGGATCAGGCGCCGGCCACCCGGCAGCGGTCGGGGTTTCTTGACCCTTGGCGCCGGTCTCCCTACATCGCCGCCATGGCTATTCTTGATATCATCGAAACTCCTGACGCGCGGTTGCGTGTCATTTCCAGCCCCGTTGAGCGCGTCACCGATGCGCATCGCGCGCTGATCGCCGACATGTTCGAGACGATGTATGATGCCCCGGGTATCGGCCTTGCCGCGATCCAGGTCGGCGTGGCGGAACGCATCCTCGTCATCGACCTGCAGCGTCCCGAGGACCCCGATGCTGCCGAGCCCGAAAGCGAGGAAGAGGCGAAGAAGATCACTTACGTCCGTGACCCACGGGTGTTCATCAACCCGGTGATCACCTGGGAATCGGACGACGTCTCCGTTTACAACGAAGGCTGCCTGTCGGTGCCGGAGATGTATGGCGATATCGACCGACCGGCACGGGTCCGTGCCACCTGGCTCGACGAGCAGGGCGTCGCGCATGATGCCGAGCTCGATGGCCTGCTCGCCACCTGCCTGCAGCACGAGATGGACCATCTCGACGGTGTGTTGTTCATCGATCACCTCAGCAAGCTGAAGCGCGACATGCTGCTCAAGAGGCTGGAAAAACTGCGCCGCGCCAAGGCGGCATAAGGCCAGTTCCGGCCCCTGCCAGCCGGTCAGGCAGAGGCGGGGCGCGGCGTGGCAAGTGCGGCCATGATCAGCGGTACCACATCCTCGGGCGGCTTGACGCCGGCCGGGTTTTCACCCGGAAAGGCGCGGGCCCGCATCGCGGTGCGGGTGGCGCCGGGATCGACGACATGGGTGCGAATCGCGCTGATGGCGGCGGTTTCCAGCCC
>CAJAHV010000295.1 GCA_903939555.1 uncultured Alphaproteobacteria bacterium
GCCAACAATGCCGTTGATGATGATCATCACCGCGGCAAATACCGTGTCACGCGCCAATGTCGTCGTCTCGGCACCCTCGGCGAGCATGAGCGAAACGATCAGCGCGACCTCAATGGTGGTCACCGCCAGTGCCAGCACCAATGTGCAGAAGGGCTCGCCGATACGATGCGCGATTACTTAGGCATGGTGAACTGCCTCCAGCACCGCCGCCAGTGGCGCCCCCCAAGCCCACCATGGCAGGCCAAGCGGGCCGCTGCCATGGTGGGCCGGTGCTGTCGCCGGGGGCACCGCAGCGGTCACGGCGTCACCAGCGGGAATTGGGCGCGGGGCGGTTCGAACAACGTCATGAAGCGCTGCAACACCGCCGGGTTGCCGGCAATGGCAATGGTGCCGGCGGTGAGCAGATCGGCCGCCCGGGCCTGACCGCCGACCATGGCGACCAGCGCCCGTCGCGGCGCGGTCAGCGTTGCATCGGCGGCGGCGGTGACGCCCTGTTCGTGCAGCATGACGCCATTGGCGATGGTGACGAAATGGCGCTCGTTCATGTCGGGAATGACAAAGGCGATGGTAAAGGGCGCCCCCAGCGCGCGTTCGGGCACGACCCGCACGCTCATCGTGTCGAGCAGGCTGGCGACCTGGAGGTTGGCGCCGATGGTGTTGGCGGCGGGTTGTGGTGGCGCCTGCACGCCGTCGCGCAATTCCTTGGCTCCCGAAAGATAGAAGTCCCGCCAAGGCGAGGCTTCGGCGCGGAACGCAAGCTGTTCGAAACGCTGCGCCAGCGCTTCCTTCGCCTTCGCATTGCCCGGATCGGCGCGCACGACATGGCCAAGCAGGGTCGCTGCCCAGCGGTCCTCGCCGTTCGATGCCGCCGTTTTGGCCAGCGCCATAACTTTTTTGGCGCCGCCCATCGCAGTAACATAGCGCACCGCCGCCGCACCGCGCGGCAGCGGGTCGAGATTGACCGGATCGCCATCGAACGCCCCGAGATAGCGTTGGTAGACGGCGCGGGCGTTGAATTTCAGCGAGCCATAATTAGGCCGGTTGAACCACGCGCGGGCGAGCGGCGGCGGCAGGGCGATGGTTTCACCGATCTCCACCGCATTGAGGCCGGAATTCATCAGCCGCACGCTTTCATTATGGACAAAGGCATAGGCCTGGGCGTGCAGCAGCAAGTAGCGATCGATCTCGCCCGACCCCCAGCGCGGCCAGAAATGCGAGGTGAACACGACCTCCGACTTGCCGGCGTAGCGCCGCCGCGCCTCGAGCAGATAACCCGCCCAGCCGCTGGCATCGCGGACGAGCGCGCCGCGCGGCGTCAGCAGGTTGTGCATGGCGCCATTGGCATTTTCGGCCATGCACAGCGCTTGCAGATCGGGCAGGTAAAAGTTCATTTCGGCTGGCGCCTCGGTGTTCGGCGTCAACTGGAATTCGAAGCGCACGCCATCGATGGTGCGGATTTCGCCACTATTGGTGATGCTGTCGTTGGGCGGCACCAGCGTCACCGTGCCCCGCGCCCGCGTCGGCCCCAGCCCCGACGAGACATGGCCGGTCACCCCGCGTGGCAGCAGCCAGCCGAACATGTAATCGGCGCGCCGGGTCATCGCCGGGCCGGCAATGACATTTTCCGAAATCGCCTCGGCCATGAGATTGGCTGGCGCGATCACCGGCACCTTGCCTGCCGCCGCATCGGCCGTCGCCACGACCGCCGCCGAGCCGCCGAAATGATCGCCATGACTATGGGTGTAGATGACGCCGGTGACCGGACGGGTGCCCAGTTTTTCGTTGACCAGCGCCAGGGCGGCGGCGGCGATTTCGGCGGTGGTCAACGGATCGACGATGATCCAGCCGGTCTGGCCGCGAATGATCGTCATGTTCGACAGATCGAAGCCACGCACCTGCCAGATGCCGTCACGCACCTGGAACAGGCCGTGCTTGGCCAGCAACGTAGCGTTGCGCCACAGACTGGGATTGACCGTTGCCGGCGCCGGGCCGGAGAAGCCCGCCTCCTCCGACAGGTCGCGGATGACGGCGCCGTTCTTGTCGCGGATGATCGGATCGGCGAGTGTGCCGACAAAGCCGCGTGCCGCGAAATCGAAATCCTGCTTGTCGTCCCAGTTCAACTTGGCCGCGAGCGCACCATTGTCAGCGATGGTCGCCGGGGACGCGCCAGTAACAAGGGGCTGCGCGGCAGCAAGCGGGCTGGAGAGCAGGACGAGGAGGGGCAATAATTTATTCATGCCCCAGACTAACCGGGTTTCGCGCCGGATCAATGCCGGCGCAGGATGACCGACTGGCTGGCTGTGGCAAGCAGCACGCCATTTTCCGCGAACAGATGCACCCGGCCATGGACAAAGCCCTGCGACGCGGCATGGATACGGATATCGACCAGCACCCATTCGGTAACCGCCAGGCCAGCAAAGCGGATCGTGTTGTCGAGGCTGTTGCCCCCAGCCGCGCTTCCCATGGCACTGCCTATGCCCGATGGCAGAAAATCGGCGATCATCGCCAGCATGATGCGATCGACCGTCTGCGCGCGATCGGCCGGGCGTACCCACAGCCGGGCAACGCCATCGGCACTCGGCCCACCCTCGCTGCGCGCCGCGCCGAAGCGCCCGGCGGCAACGCGTTTTTCAAAACTGGCGTTGAGATCGTCGGGACGGCGCACCCAGTCATATTCCATGCGCGGGCAATCGGCGGGCGCAGGCACGACGGGCATTTGCGCCCATTGCGCCTCTGGCTGTTCGGGCCGCGCGCCAAGCGCTGCGTTGACGGTCAGGATCTCGGAATTACCGTCGCGGATGATGACGCGGCCCTGGCTGGTGTATTTGCCCGATACCGGCACCAGCACCTCGACATCGAGCAGCGCGCCAGGCCGGGCATAGGACAGATATTGCGCCGCCGCCCATACCGTCGGGCGGCCCGTCGCGGCTTCGATCGCGGCGAGCCCGGTGGCCAACCCGGCGCCGCCGAACATGAACAGGTTGTCGGGGTGGCCGACACACAGTTGCGGTGTCACCGACAGCTGGAAATGCAAGGGGTCGGCGGTAGCTTGCAGGGTTATCAGGTTCATGGTGCGTCGATGAAGGCGCGGATGCGAACAGTAAAGCCTGGATCGGCAAATTTCGAAATCGGGGCCGGCGGCGCGCCGCTGTCGGCCAGCAGCGCAGTGGCGCGCGCCTGCAGATCGGCGATATCGGCAGCGACGTGGAGCCCGGGTCGGGCACCGATGCTGGCGGCAGTGGCGAGTTGGTGATCGGTATTATGTTCGCCCAGCGCCATCAACCGCGGCAGCATCAGCAGCGGCTTGCCCGCCTCGATCGCCGAAATGATCGACCCCATGCCGGCATGGGCGATGAACAGCCGCGCGGCGGCGACACGCTGGCGATAATCGGCGACCGGCATCAGCCGCACGAAGGCCGCATGGCGGGGCTCGTATGTGCCCCGGCCGATCTGGATTTCCACCGGCACATCGGGATGCGCCGCAGCCCATTCGTCCATCGCCTGCACCAGCCGGTCAAACGGCATCATGGACCCGACCGAAACGAACACGCCGCTCATAGCACGCTGCCCCAATGGTCGACTTCACCTTGCGCCAGCGCCGGCCATTGCGTGATGACCTGGCTCGCCACCTTGCCGGCATGGCGTCCCGAACCTGACAAAATTTCGGAATTGGCAATGCTGTCGACCCAAAGTGTGCGCACCCCGAACGGTCTGACCAGCGCCAGCGCCAGCAACGGCGGCAGCGCGCCAGTCGTGATGATGACGTGCGGCCGCACCTTCAACAAGATGATCGCCACATCCAACAGCGTAAGCGGCAGCCGCCACCAATCGGCCCGGCTGACATCGCGAAAGGTCAGCAACGGTGCCGGCGCAACATCGACCGCCGACGCGGCGTGAACGGTCGCATAGGTGACGCGATGGCCTTCCCAGGCAGCGCGCAGGCGCAGCAGCTGAACGAAGTGCCCGCCACCCGATGCGATCGCGAGAATGCGTTTGTTTTCGGTCACATCGTCCCGCCAATACCGTGTGCGACCCTAGTCCCGACGCCGGCGCAGCATGTCAAGCGCTCATCACCTCACGCGGCTTGCGCCCGCCCGGCCGCTGCCCCGGCCCCTGACCCTGTCATCGCCTGCATCGCAAGCGTGTAGCTATGCTTGCGGCTGTCATGATCATGCAGGATGTTGACCAGCATGATTTCATCGGCGCCGTATTCGGCCGCCGCCGCGAGCAGCCCGGCGCGCACCGTTTCGGGCGACCCGGCCACCACCCGGCGGCCGGCGCGCGCTGCGGATATCTCCGGCCGGTCGGCGAGCCAGCCCAGCGCGGTATCAGGATCGGGCACGGCAATCGACCGCCCCATCAGCAGATGCGCAAACATCATGCGTGACGGGGC
>CAJAHV010000296.1 GCA_903939555.1 uncultured Alphaproteobacteria bacterium
GCGGCGATGCCATCAAGCACTTGCGGTAGCCGGCCCCAGCGGGTGATCTCGGCGAATTTGACAGGATCGAGCGTATCGAGGCTGACATTGATGCGGCGCACCCCGGCGGCAAACAGATCGTCGGAAAATCGCTCTAGTTGCGAGCCATTGCTGGTCAGCGTCAATTCGTCGAGTGCGCCGCTGTCAAGATGCCGGCCGAGCCGCCTGACCAGATCGATAATGCCGCGCCGCACCAACGGTTCGCCGCCGGTCAGCCGCAGCTTGCGCGTGCCACGACGGATGAAGGCCGAGGCCAGTTCGTCGATCTCCTCAAGGCTGAGCACCTCGGCCTTGGGCAGGAAGGTCATTGCCTCGGGCATGCAATAGACACAGCGGAAGTCGCAACGATCGGTAACCGATACGCGCAGATAGGTGATCGCCCGGCCAAACGGATCAACCAGCGGTGCCGAAGTCGTTGCCGCCTCGTTGGCTGGAAAAAGCAGGGTGTTGTTCATGGTCGCCGGCAAAGTGGCGATGGTAGCGCACTAAGTCCAGCCAATTGCGCAGGCCCCTGATGGTTTCCTTAGCGCCAATATGCTGGATGGGATGCGTCTGATCGCTTCACAGTGCCGCAGATTGCCTGTAGATAGAGGATGTTAAAGCTGAACTTGTGACGGCTGGTCAAGGATTGTTGATGCTGAGGGCCGTGACGGAGCCGGTGTTTATCGTATCGTCGCGCTATGCGGACGAAGTCGCAGCGGTATCGACTGATATCGGTGCTGTTCCGTGCATCGAACGCCGCCCCGAACGCGCGGCCGAACGTTTCGAGGCAGAGTCGGCGCGGTTAGTCGTCATCGATGCGCGTGGTGCGCTGCCGCAAGGCCTCGCCGCGGCACGGTTGCTTGATGCCGCCGTCAAGAAACGCCATGGCGCCATGCTGGTGCTGTTGTCGCGAGCCGATGGCATTGCGGCCGTCGCGGCCCATGATGCCGGAGCCACCTCGGTTTTGGTCAGCCCGTTTGGCAGTGCCACGTTTGGCGATGCGCTGCGGTTGGCAGCGCGCCATGCCGGGCGTTTGTCCGAAGCCGCGGCGGCGTTGCAGGTGGCCGGTGGCGATGCGCCCGCCAGTCAGCCGCCTCCGGACCGGATGACCGGTCTCGCCACCGGTGATCAGTTGCAGGTGTGGATCACTGCGGCCTTGCAGGGTGCCGACACGGCACCACCGGTATTTCTCCTCGCCGTCGGGATCGCACGCTTTTCGCAGATCAACGCCGCCTATGGCCGCGCTGTTGCGGATCGGGTGCTGGCGGCGGTGGCGCAGCGGTTGGACAGGTCGGTCGGCGCGCGCGCGCCGGGCGGCGATATGGCCGAAAATCGCATGCTGGCGCGGCTGGCAGCGGCTGAATTCGCCGTGGGGGTGACCGGGTCGGTGTCGTTGGCGGCAGCACGGCTGCTTGCCGAAACGCTTGCCAACGCTTTTGAAACCCCTTTCCTGATCGACAGCCATGTCATCCACCTGTCAGCGCGCATCGGCATTGCGATCGGCGATGCCGGGGGGGTGACCAATGCTGCGGCCGTCATACGGCAGGCCAGTTCCGCGCTTTTGCTGGCTCGGGGCGGGGAGGCGGGCACGATCGAGATTTTCAAGCGCGATCCGGCAGGCGACCCGCTTACCAGGCTCGCCGATCTGGAATCGGATCTGCACCGTGCTATCGAAGGCGACAATATCGCCATTCTGTTCCAGCCTCAAATGGCATTGGGCAGTGGCCAGATCATTGGGGTGGAGGCGCTGGTGCGTTGGGAACATCCGACGCTGGGGTTGCTGTCGGCTGAAACCTTGCTGGGCACAGCGGCGACAGCCGAACTGGCAATCAAGCTGGGGCGGCATATCCGCAGCCGAGCGATGCGCGAGGCCGTCGGCTGGGTGGGCCCTGCGTCCCGGCTGCGACTGTCGGTCAATGTCACTGCCGCCGATCTTGCCGACCCCGGTTTTGCCAACGCGCTGGAGGCGGCGCGAGTTGCGGCGCGCCTACCCCGCAACCGGTTGACGCTCGAGGTGACCGAAGGTGCCCTCATCACCGACATTTATGGTGCTGTCGAACTGCTCGTCGGGTTGCGAGCCGATGGTATCAAGATCGCGCTCGATGATTTTGGCACAGGCTACTCTTCGCTGGCGTGGATGGCCCGGTTGCCGATCGATGTCATCAAACTCGACCGCAGTTTCACCCTGGGCTTGACCGGATCCCCGCGTGAACGTGTCGTGGTTGAAACCATGGTCCGCCTGTCGAAACAGCTTGGCATGACGGTCATTGCCGAAGGGGTAGAGGATGATGTCCAACTCGAAGCGGCGCGACTGGCGGGCTGTGATGCCGTTCAGGGCTTTCGCGTCGCAGCACCGATGGCAGCGGAGCCGATACAAAATTTTTGCGACCAATGGCAGCGTCGGAGCGGCGACGAATGACGGCTGAACTCATGGGCATGGTCGCCATTCCGGGCGGGCGTTTTCGAATGGGCAGCGATACTGGCTATGCCGAGGAGGCCCCGACTCATCTGGTCGAAATCGATGGCTTTCACATCGATACGCGGGCGGTGACAAATGCGCAGTTCGCAAATTTTGTGGCCGCGACCGGCCATGTCACGCTGGCGGAAATCGTGCCTGATGCCGCCAATTACCCCGGTGCCCGGCCCGAAATGCTGTTTGCCGGCAGCCTGGTCTTTGCGCGCACGCGCGGGCCCGTCGATACCCGCGACTGGTCGCAATGGTGGCGATTGCAGCCCGGTGCCAATTGGCGGCACCCTTATGGCCCGACGTCGTCGCTCGCCGAACTCGACGATCATCCCGTCGTTCATGTCGCTTATGAGGATGCGCTGGCCTACGCTCGCTGGGCTGGCAAGGATTTGCCGACCGAAGCCGAATTCGAATATGCGGCGCGCGGCGGGCTTGACGGTGCCACCTATGCTTGGGGCGAGGTGTTTCGTCCGGGCGGCAAGCACATGGCCAACACATGGCAGGGCAAATTTCCCCATCACAACAGCCGGGAGGATGGCTGGGAAGCGACGGCGCCAGTGGCCAGTTACCCGCCCAACGGCTTTGGGCTCTACGACATGATCGGCAATGTCTGGGAATGGACGCAGGACTGGTTCCAGCCACGCCACACCGCCGCCGCCTCTGACGACGACGGCAAGGCATGCTGCATACCAAAAAACCCGCGCGGGCCGGTAACGGGCACGCTGGATCCGGCGGCACCGATCCCGCAAAAAGTGCTCAAAGGTGGCAGTTTCCTGTGTGCGCCAAGTTACTGCCAGCGTTATCGCCCGGCGGCGCGCCATGCCGAATCGATCGACACATCTACGTGTCACATCGGCTTTCGTTGCGTGGTGCGGGCCTGATCTATTTTAGCAATGTCTGTTGCCAGAAGGTCAGCGTCGCCAGAAATTCATAGTCACGGTTTTCCTTTTTGCGATAGCCATGCCCTTCGTTGGCGGCCAGGATGTGCCATGCCCGCCCGCCATTGTTGCGCACGGCATCGACCATCTGGCCGGCTTCTGACGCCGGCACGCGCGGATCGTTGCCGCCGGTGACGACCATCAGCGGGATCTTCAATTCGCTGGCGCGTGTCAGCGGCGAAATTTCGGTCAGCTTGAGGCGCTGGCCGAGGTTGCGCTCGTCACCATATTCGACGCGGCGCAGGTCGCGCCGGTAGCCTTGGGTGTTTTCAAGGAAGGTAACAAAATTGGAGATGGCGACGATGCATACCCCGCTGCGCAGCCGGTCGCCAAAGCGGATGGCAGCAGCATAGCACATATAGCCACCATAGCTGCCGCCCGTCACTGCGATGCGCGACGCATCGATCTCGGGGCGGGCAGCCAAGCTGTCGAGCAGGGCGCCGATGTCCTTCACGGAATCCTCGCGCTTGTAGGGGCCATTGTCGAGCGCGACGAAGCGCTTGCCGTAGCCGGTCGAGCCGCGGACGTTGGGGTGGAAGACGGCGATGCCGAGTTCGTTGACAAGGTAATTATCGGTGCCGAGGTAGCCCGGCTGGGACTGGCCTTCGGGGCCGCCATGGATATCGATGATGAGCGGGCGCTTGCCGGGAAATTTTGCCGGGTCGGGCCGGGTCAGGAAGCCCGACACCAGCAGCCCGTCGAAGGATTTGACCGTGACGAGTTCGGCCTCGCGGTTGCGTGCTGCGTCGAGCCCGCCTGTCTCGGAGAACGTCCAGCGTGTCGCGGCAAGTGTCGCCGGGTTCACGCTCCACGCATCGGAGGGCGATGTCGCGCTCGTCATCGAAAAACCGATGTCGCCCCAGGGCGCGATTTCCAGCCCGCCGACGATGCCGGTCGGCAGTTTGGGCTGGCCGGTGATCGCGCCGGTTTTCGGATCGATCAGGTACAGCTTGCTGATCCCGGCTTCGTTGCGGATAATGGCGATGAAACTGCCATCCTCGGCTATGTCGAATTCGTCGACATCCCATTGCGCCGGGCCAGTGACGAGCTGCTTGAAGCCGTCCTTCGCGTTGATTGTTCCCAGGCGCTGGAAATCATTGCCGACATCGGCGGTGACAAAGATCGTGCCATCGGGGGCATATTTGGCGCCATTGTAGCGGGCATTGGGGCCGGGGCGGTTGAGCCGGGTCAGGATGCCGGTGGCAAGATCGATGCTGTAGAGATCAGATTTTTCGACCGATTGGCCCTGGCTGACGATTGCCGATCTGCCATCGGGCGAAAAATCCTCGAAGCGCCAGCCGCCGCCCTTGAGTTCGACCAGTTTGCGATCGGATGTCGGGTCGGCCGGGTCGATCAGGTACAGGTCGCTGTCGGTGCCGTTGCGCCGCGACGAGCTGTAGCCGATGGTCTTGCCGTCCTTTGACCAGACCGCGCCCGTGTTGCGGCTCTTGCCATCGGTAAGCAGGCGCAGTTGGCCGTCGGCAAGGGTGTAGAGTTGGAAGAACTCATTACCGCCGATATCCTTGCCAACGAGCAGCGTCTTGCCGTCGGGCGCATAACTGCCGCCGGGCACCGGCTCGGCTTCGAAACTGATCTGCGTGCGCGCACCGCCGGGCATCGCGAGCTTGTGCAACTGCTGGGCATTGCCGAAACGGGTGGTGACCAGCATGCCGCGCGTTACCGGATCCCACGCCTGGAACGTGGCAAAGCGGTTTTCCAGATAGGGGCGAACGGCATCGGCAAGGCTAGTCGGGATGGCAGGAACGCCATCGGCGGTAATGGCGGCGGGGATGGGGACCGATTGCGCCCCGGCCGGGGTGACAGAGGCGAGCAGCAGGGCAAGCAGGGCAGGGCGCATCGGAACCTCATGAAATCGTGTGGCCCGATGTTGTAGCGGCAGCGCCGTGCGCCGCAAAGCCGGGTGGCAGAGATCAGTGATTGCGCTCAACATTACATATAGTTTAGAAAGGCCATTCTTTCACACGTCAGAAGGGTAGTGATGTCGGAACAGAACAGCAGCAGCGACAGGGTCGTTGCGTCATCGGGATTCTTTGCCAGCTGGCGCTCCGACCTGCCGGCCTCGATTGTGGTGGCGCTGGTCGCCTTGCCGTTGTGCTTGGGTGTAGCGCTGGCATCGGGGGCGCCGCTGTTCGCTGGGCTGATTGCCGGGATCGTCGGCGGCATCGTCGTCGGCGCGGTCAGCCGGTCGCCGCTTTCGGTCAGCGGACCGGCGGCAGGCCTTACCGCCATCGTCTTCGCTGCCATTGAAAAACTGCCGAGTTATGACGCGTTTCTGCTGGCCGTCTGCCTGGCTGGCGCCATCCAGATCGGCTTTTCGCTCACCAAGGGCGGTGTGCTCGCCGAATTCGTGCCGTCATCGGTCATCACGGGCATGCTCGCCGCCATTGGCCTGATCCTAATCCTCAAGCAATTGCCGCACGCAGTTGGCTATGATCGCGATCCGGAAGGTGATTTCAGCTTTTGGCAACCCGATGGTGGCAACACGCTGTCAGCGCTGGTCAACTTGTTGCGCAACGATATTCTCTGGGGGGCGGCGCTTATCGCGGTCATCAGCTTGGCGTTCCTGTTCTGGTGGGACAAGGCGCGACCCAAAGAGGGCCCGTTGCGACTGCTGCCCGGGCCGCTGGTGGTAGTCGCCTTCGGTATCGGCGCGAATTCGCTGTTCCATGCGGTGGCGCCGGCACTGGAAGTGACCAAGTCGCACCTCGTCAACGTGCCGGTCTCTGCCTCGCCGATGGCGTTTTTCGCGCTGTTCCGCCTGCCTGATTTCACCGCTGTTTCCAATAGCACTGTCTGGACGGTGGCGCTGACCCTGGCGATCGTCGCGAGCCTTGAATCGCTTCTCAGCGTCAAGGCAGTCGACGAGCTCGATCCCAAGCGCCGGCTGACCGACAAGAACCGCGAATTGCTGGCGCAGGGTGCCGGCAACCTGGTGTCGGGGTTGCTTGGCGGGATCCCGGTGACATCGGTGATCGTGCGCAGTTCTGCCAATGTCGAAACCGGTGCCGATTCCCGGCTGTCTACGATCATGCACGGCGCCTGGATGCTGTTGAGCATCGCGTTCATTCCTTTCGTGCTCAACCTCATCCCGCTTTCGGCGCTCGCCGCAGTACTGATCGCTACTGGCTACAAGCTTGCCAAGCCCAAACTGTTCATCGAACGCTGGGGCCAGGGCATGACGCAGTTCATTCCCTTTGTCGTCACAGTGGTCGCCATCCTGCTCAGCGACCTGCTCATCGGCATCATGATCGGGCTTCTCGTCGGCTTGTCCTTCGTCATCTGGCGCAGCCTTGCCGATGTCATCACCTATGTCGAAACGGCTGAATCGGTAATGGTGCGGGCAAGGCGCAACCTGTATTTTATCCACAAGCCGCAGTTGCAGGCGGCGCTGGCCAGAGTGCCCGACAATCATACGGTACTGATAGACTTGTCTGGCACAAATTATGTCGATCTCGACAACATCGACATCATCAACGCCTTTGTCAAAAGCGCCCCATATCGCAACCTGCGGGTCGTGGTGAAGGGTGATGCGCGCGGCAAGCTGGCCCCGTTGATTTTCGCACCGCTTACCCGCGCCCGCGCTACCTAAGGAGCATGCCATGCATGAAGTGACCCAATTAATGCTCCACAACCGCGCCTGGGCGGCGGAGCAACTTGTCGAGGACCCGGATTTCTTTTCGCGCCATGTCGCCGACCAGAAACCGGTGTTCCTGTGGATCGGCTGTTCCGACAGCCGGGTAGCGCCCGACCAGTTCACCCAGGCGCTGCCCGGCGGGCTGTTCATCCACCGCAACATCGCCAATCTGGTGCAGCCCGAGGACGGCAACCTGATGGCGGTGATCGATTTCGCCATCGGTGTGCTGATGATCGACCGCATCGTTGTCTGCGGACATTACGGCTGTGGCGGTATCAAGGCGGCACTGGCCGGGACGCCGACCACAGGGCCGTTGGGGGAATGGCTGGGCCATGCCCGCGATGTGTATCGTGACCATGAAGATGAAGTGAACGCCCAGCCCGATGAGGATAGCCGGACCAACCGGTTGGTCGAATGCAATGTCCGCGACCAGTTGCTCCATGTGGCCGGAACAGCGCCGGTGAAGGCAGCCTGGGCGGCAGGGCGTGATCTGCAACTGCATGGCTGGGTCTATGATATTCGCGACGGGCTGCTGAAGTCGCTGCTCGATATCGACCGCAACACGGTGCTGGCGGGAGTGGGTGCGCCGCAGCGGGTGCTTGTCTAGGCGCCGTTGGCCGGCCTGGCCGGCGGGTTCTTTATCGGCAAAGCGCCGCGTGGGTTGGTTCCGGCGAGGTTGGTTTATTGATGAAGGTTGCGTTGCCGGACGACTGGCCGCTAAACGGCTGCGACCAAAAAGTCCCGAGGAAGTCCGATGTCCCGCCTGTCTGCCGCCATTCAGCGTATCAACCCCAGCCCGACGATTGCGGTGACCAATAAGGCGGCGGAATTGAAAGCGGCCGGGCGCGACATCATCGGTCTTGGCGCTGGCGAGCCGGATTTCGATACGCCCGATTTCGTCAAGGAGGCCGCGATCATCGCGATCCGCAATGGCCAGACCAAATATACTGCCGTCGATGGTACGCCCGAATTGAAAAAGGCCATCCAGGCCAAGTTCAAGCGCGACAATAACCTCGATTATGGCGTCGACCAGATCAGCGTTAATGTCGGTGGCAAGCACACCATCTTCAACGCGCTGCTGGCCACGCTCGATCCGGGTGACGAAGTCGTCATCCCGGCACCCTATTGGGTCAGCTATCCCGATATTGTCCAATATACCGGCGCCACCCCGGTCATCATCAACTGTACGATCGACAGCGAATTCAAATTGACCCCTGAACAACTCGATGCCGCCATCACCCCGGCAACGAAGTGGCTGATCTTCAATTCACCGTCGAACCCGACGGGGGCTGCGTATAGTCGCGCTGAATTGAAGGCGCTCACCGACGTGCTGATGCGCCACCCGCACGTCATGATCCTCGCCGACGACATGTACGAGCACATCGTCTATGATGACTTCGAATTCACGACGATGGCCGAGGTCGAACCAGGGCTTTATGACCGCACCTTGACGGTCAATGGCGCGTCAAAGGCCTATGCGATGACAGGCTGGCGGATCGGTTTTGCCGGCGGTCCGGTCTGGCTCATAAAGGCGATGGCCAAGCTGCAATCGCAATCGACGTCGAACCCCTGTTCGATCTCTATGGCGGCGGTAACGGCGGCGTTGAACGGTGACCAGTCGTTCCTGGCCGAACGCAACGCCGCCTTTCAGAAGCGCCGCGACCTGGTCGTGTCGATGCTCAACCAGACCCCGGGCCTGCGCTGCCCGCGACCGGCAGGCGCCTTTTACGTCTATCCTGATTGCAGCGGGCTGATCGGCAAGACGACGCCCGGCGGCATGGTTTTGACCGACGACGAAGCCGTCGCCGCCTATCTGCTCGACAGCGAAGGCGTGGCAGTGGTGCATGGCGCGGCGTTTGGCGGCTCGCCGGCGTTCCGTATCTCTTATGCGACGTCGGATGCTGTGCTTCAGGATGCCTGCACCCGCATCCAGCGCGCCGTGGGCAATCTGCGGTAGCGCGTTTTTGCCAGTTGCCGGGGCGGGTTCCGTGCGGCATTCGGGCGTGATGGTAGAGCATGAGGCCGGGCATGGAATTCGATGACGTCATTCTCGGGCGGCGCAGCATCCGTGGCTACAAGCCCGATCCGGTGCCGCGCGAACTGATCGAGGAGATACTGGCGCTGGCGATACGAGCGCCCTCGTCGATGAACACCCAGCCGTGGAACTTCACAGTGCTCACCGGTGAACCGCTCGATCGCATCCGCGCCGGCAATACCGAGCGCAACCTGGCCGGGATCCCCCATTCACGCGAATTCCGCATCGGTCAGGCCTTTGCCGGCCCGCATCGTGATCGCCAGGTCGGGGTCGCCAAGCAGTTGTTCGCCGCGATGGGCATCGCCCGCGACGACGTGGCGATGCGTCAGGACTGGGTGCTGCGCGGATTTCGGCAATTCGATGCGCCCGTCTGCATCATCATCACCTATGATCGCGCCGTTGATGGCAGCGACGACACCCCCTTCGATTGCGGCGCTGTTGCCACCGCGCTGGTCAATGCCGCCTGGTCGCGCGGGCTGGGCACCGTCATCAACAGCCAGGGCATCATGCAGTCGCCGGTGGTGCGCGAACATGCCGGCATCCCCGATGACCAGGTCATCATGAAGAGCATCGCGCTCGGCTGGCCAGAGGAAAGCTTCCCTGCCAACGCGGTGGTTTCGATGCGAAAGTCGGTTGAAGAGGCAACAAGGTTCGTCGGGTTCGACTGACGTTGACCCTTCGGCCGCCTGGGGCCGTTCCCGATCAGTCGCCGACAATAAACCCCGATGTTACAGCGCTACCGTTACCGCGTGAATGGCAAGGCCGACAGTGCCGCCAATCATAGTGCCGTTGATACGGATAAACTGCAGGTCGCGACCTACCGCCGTCTCCAGCTTTTCGGTGACGGTCGATGCGTCCCATTGCCGGACGGTATCCGACACCAGGCTGACGATCTGGTCGCCATAATCATGTACGAGGCCAACAGCGGCGCGGCGCAGGTGCAGGTTGATCGCGGCGCGCAGCGGGGCATCGCTTTCCAGCCGCTGGCCGAGCGCTTTCATAGCTTCGCCGAAGCGGCCGACGCGGGCATTGCTGGGGCTGTTGAGGCTTTTGACCAGCCCGGTGCGGGCTTCGTCCCACAAACCGGAGAGCCATTGCGCCATGGCCGGATTGGCGATCAGATCATCCTTGAAGCCTTCGACCACGGTTTGGCTTTCGGGGAGGTGGCGCAGGTCGAAGGCATAGCGGCGCAAGGATTCGGCGATCCGTAGTCGCAGCGGATGGCGCGGATCATCGCCCATTTCCCACAACAGCCGCCGCAGCCCGGCAATCAGCGATGACGACACGCTGTTATCGACATTGACCATTCGCAGCAACCAATTGGTGCGTTCCGCGACCATGCCGCGAATGGTCGATTCCTGGTCGTCAAGCGTGCGCAGCGCCCAATTGACCGCATCGTCGATGAGCGGCTCGTGGCTGCCCTTGTCGAGCGTCGCATCGATGCCCGACGCCAGGATCGGGGACATCTGCAACCCGCGCAGCTTTTCCGAGGCGGCGTCGCGGACTAGGTCGCCCACCGCCTTCTGGTCGAGCGCTTCGATGATGCGGGCGATAAGCGGCCCGAAGCCGCGCTTGGCAGGGCCGGCGCTAGCCGGCCGGTCGGCGACCAACCAGCGCGCCGCTGCGCCCGCCATGTCGAAATCCTCCAGCCGTCGTGCCACGACTGCGGGGGTGAGGAAATTGTCCTTGAGAAAGCCCGCGAGGCTGTCGCCAATGCGGTCCTTGTTTGATGGTATGATCGCGGTGTGCGGTATCGGCAGGCCGAGCGGGTGGCGGAACAATGCTGTAACGGCAAACCAATCGGCCAGCCCGCCAACCATCGCCGCCTCGGCAAAGGCCTGCACCCAAGGCCAGGCGGGGTGGGTGGCCCTCAATAGTGTTGCCATAGCAAACACACAGGCCATGGCGAGCAGCAACAGCGTCGCGGCCAAGCGCATCCGGTGAAAAGGCGTCGCCGGCAACGCGAAAGGCGCGAACAGTCGCAGTGGGAGCCTACTCCGCGGGTTGCGGTGCTGCGGGCTTGATCGCAGCGCCTTCGTTATTGGTGAACCAGCGCTTCAGGCGCGGCGCGAGCCATTCTTCGATGCCGACTGCAATGCTGAAGCTGGCGGGCACGATAACGAGCGTCAATGCTGTCGACATGATCAGGCCGCCGATGACGACCACCCCCATCGGCGCCCGCCACGACCCGTCGCCATCCAGCGACAGCGCGATCGGCAGCATGCCAGCGACCATGGCAACGGTTGTCATTACGATGGGCTGGACGCGCTTGTGGCCGGCTTCCAGAATGGCGGCGGTGCGTTCGACGCCCTTGCTCATCTCCTCGATCGCCATGTCGACAAGCAGGATGGAATTCTTGGCGACGATGCCAAGCAGCATCAGCAGGCCGATGAACACGGGCATCGAGATTGCCTGGCCCGTCAGGTGCAGTGCGATGCCGCCACCCAGTGGCGCCAGCAGCAGCGACCCCATGTTGACGAAGGGCGGCAGCACCCGCTTGTACAACAGTACCAGCACGGCAAATACCAGCAACACGCCGGCGATGACGGCATAGATGAAGTTGACGAGCAGTTCGGCCTGCCACTTGTCCTGGCCAAGCTTCACCGTCTCGATGCCTTTTGGCAGATTTTTCATCGCTGGCAGCGCGTCGATCTTGGGCTGCGCATCGCCCGATACCAGCCCGGGGGCAAGATCGGCGCCGATCAGGATGCGACGATTCTGATTGTAGCGGCGTATCTGGGTGGCCCCGGCACCAAAGCTGATGTCGGCAATCACCTTCAACGGCACAGTGCCGCCACGCGCGGTGGGTACCGGCAAGTTTTCGAGCGTCGAGATGCTGCGCCGTGACGTGTCGGCCAGTGCTACCCGGATGGGGATCTGCCGGTCGGCAAGCGAGAATTTCGCGACATTCTGGTCGATGTCGCCCTGCGTCGCGATGCGGATGGTTTCCGAAAGCGCCGCCGTGGTAACACCCATTTCGGCGGCAAGGTCGAAACGCGGACGGATGGTGATTTCCGGCCGGCGGTTGTCGCCCTCGATGCGCGGCTGGCGCAGTTCCGACAGGCCGCGCATCTGCTCGACGATCTTGTCAGCCGTGGCATTGAGCTGATCGGGGTTGCTGCCGGCGAGCATGACCGTGATGTCGCGCCCGCTGCCGCCGCCGCCGCTTTGCGACTGGAAATAGACGCGCGCGTCGGGAATCTCCTGCAACCGCGGGGCCCATTGGCGCTCGAATTCGACGCTGGTGGTCGGCCGCTTGTCGCTGAGCGTCAGAAAAATGGTCGCTTCGCCGGCGTTTATGTCGGAAAAGGCAGCGGCGACGACTGGCGATTGTTCCAGAATGGCGGTTGCAGCATCAGCGACCGCTGTCGTTTGTGCAACGGTCGAGCCCGGCGGTAGCGAGATCTTGACCTGGCTGAAATCGGTATCCGTGGTCGGCTGGAAGGTCAGCGGCAGGGTGGCAAACGCCCAAACGGTGCAGAGCAAGGCGCCACCGCCGCCCATGATGATCACCTTCCAGCGGTTGTTGAGCGACCAGCGCAGGATCGACATGTAATGGCGCACCCAGGCGCCTTCGCCATGTTCGGCCACGCCATGGCTTTTCAGGAAATAGGCCGCGAGCACTGGCGTGATAAGCCGTGCCACGGCGAGGCTGAGCAGTACCGAGACCACGACCGTGAAGCCGAAGTTTTTGAAGAATTGCCCCGATATCCCTGGCATCAGCCCGACCGGCAGGAACACTGCGACGATAGCACTGGTGGTGGCCACGACGGCGAGGCCGATCTCGTCGGCAGCGTCCATCGAGGCCTGATAGGCGGTTTTGCCCATCCGCATGTGGCGGACGATGTTTTCTATCTCGACGATGGCATCGTCGACCAGCACGCCGGCAACCAGGCTGAGCGCGAGCAGGCTGAGGGTGTTCAGCGAAAATTGAAGCAAGTCCATGAAATAGAAGGCTGGGATCGCCGACAGCGGGATGGCGATCGCCGAAATGATCGTCGCGCGCCAGTCACGCAGGAACAGGAACACGACGACGACGGCGAGCAGGGCGCCCTCCCACATCGCGCTGACCGCCGATTTATACTGGCCCCTTGTGTATTCGACGCTGGTGAACAGTTGGGTGAACTTGATCTTGGGATTCTGCTTCTGAATTTCCTCGATCACTTTGACCGATTCGTCGAACACGGTGATGTCCGATGACCCTTTGGCCTTGCTGATGCCGAAGTTGAGCACCTGGCGGCCGTCCTTCTTGGCGATATTGCGCTGTTCGGCAAAGCTGTCCTTCACATCGGCGATATCGGCGAGGCGGACATTGCGGCCATTGCCCAGCGAGATCTGGGTTTCGCCAAGTCCGATGGCACCGCTGGCGTTGCCGAGCACGCGCACCGATTGTTCCGAGCCGGCGATTTCGGCGCGGCCACCGGCAGCGTTGACGTTGACCTGGCGCAACTGGCTGTTCACCTGCGATGCCGTCAGGCCAAAGGCTTGCATGCGCGCCGGATCCAGCACCACGCGGATTTCGCGATTGACGCCACCACCGCGCCGCACCTGTGCGACACCCGGCACGCCGAGCAGCTTCTTGGCGATATTGTTGTCGACGAACCAGCTGAGTTCTTCGAGCGTCATGTCGACAGCTTCGACCGAATAATAAGCCAGCGCGCCATTGCCGCCGATATCGACACGCGACACCTGCGGTTGCAGGATGCCCTGCGGCAGGTCACCACGAATGTTGGAAACGGCATCGCGCACATCGTTGACGCCGCGGTCGACGGGCGTACCGACGGTGAACTGGACACTGGTTCGCGACGACCCTTCGGAAACCACCGAGGTGATTTCATCGACGCCGTTGAGGCTGCGCACCGCGGCTTCGACACGCTGGGTGACCTGGGTTTCCATTTCCGTCGGCGCGGCGCCGGGCTGGTTGACCACGACAGACGCCACAGGGAAATCGATCTCGGGCATGTCGTTGATGTCCATCGTCACGAAACTGACGATGCCGGCCAGCGTGAGCATGGCAAAGGCGACAAGGGCCGGAACCGGGTTGACGATTGACCAACTGGAAATGTTGCGCATCGGTCGGCCTCAGCGCTGCGTGCGGGCGAGGACGGGGGCGATCTTTTCGCCGGCGCGCAGGAAGGCACCGGCGCTCATGACCACCTGTTCCGAACCCGCGAGACCCGATGCTATGCTGACACCCTGGTCGCCGATCACGCCGGTGCTGATTGCGCGCCGCTCGACCCGGTTGTCCGCGCCGACGATGAGGACGAAATTGCCCTTGTCATCGGCAAGCACGGCCGATTGCGGCAGCACCGGATGCATGGCGTCACCCGACGCGATGCGGGCGCGGGCAAAGGCGCCAACGCGCAGCCCGGGTTCATAATTCAGCGCGATGCGGACGATACCCTGGCGGCTGGTCGCGTCAATGACCGGATCGAGCAGCCAAATCTTGCCACGATATTCGGTCGTCGAGCCGACGGGAGTGACGCTTGCCGGCATGCCGGGCTTGAGCCGCGCCAAATCCTGTTCGGCGACCTGAGCGCGCATTTCAAGAACGCCCCCTTCGGCGATGCGAAACAGCGCGGCCGCCGGCGAGACGATCTGGCCGGTTTCGACATTGCGGGTAAGCACCAGACCGGCGGCGGGGGCGCGCACATTAAGGCGTTCGATGCGGGCATTGTTCTCCGCCAGTTGCGCGCGGGCGACCGAGACGCGCGCGAGTGCGCCATCGCGCGTGGCGGTGCGCTGGTCGATATCGGCCCTCGAAATGAAGCCCTTGGCGACAAGCGCCTCGGCGCGGGCAAGATTGGCCTGCGCCAGCCGCGCATCAGCTTCGGCCTGGCGTACGCTGGCGGCGAGTTGGATCGACTGCTGGGTCTGTACGGCATTGTCGATCCGCACCAGAATCTGGCCGCGTGCCACCGATTGGCCGGCTTCGACGAGCACGTCGGTCACGCGGCCGCCTTCGCCTTGCACACCAACGGCCGCGTCGCGCCGCGCCGCGATCGAGCCGGGTGCCGTGACGACATCGGCAACCGCCGTGGTGCCGGGTACTATCACCGTAACCTGCGGCAGGGCGCTTACCCTGGGCGCCGGCGCTGGTGCGGGGCCGAAAGTCTTCCACAAGCCAAACCCTGCCGCCAGCACGCCGAGCGTGACCAGCAGCGGTAAAAGCCAGCGCTTGCCGCGCGCCGGGCCGGATTCGGTGGCGGATGCGAAAGCATAGCGATCCGCCGTTTCGGTATCCGGCAATTTGTTGTACATATTCATACTCAACTCGATCCTGTACGAATAACTGTATTATATTAATACGTCACTCTTGCCAAGCGCGGTATAACGCATGACTGTGGCGCTGCGAAGGCAGTTTCTGAGTCGCGCTCGGGATTTGCCGGCACAGCGTCAATTTGCCTTGTTCGCGCGCCCGGGGCAGGTTGGGGCTGTGCTGAACCCTGAAACCGGAGACGCATGAAATGACCCTTTTCGGACTGATCGGCACCGCTATCGTTGGCCTTGTCGTTGGCGCCATCGCCAAATGGTTCTCGCCAGGACCAAAACCCAGCGGCTGTCTGGTCACCATTCTGATCGGCGTCGCGGGCGCCTATGTCGCGCGCTGGATCGGCAGCGAATTCTTTGGCTGGTATCGCGATGGCGATGCACCGGGTTGGCTCATGTCGGTGATCGGCGCCATGCTGTTGCTCTGGGTGCTGCGCCTGTTCGAAAACCGGCGCTGACCGCGTTCAGCGACCGGAAAGCCGGGCGCTGGCCATCCGAACGATAACCGCCGGCAATCCGCACGGTGACGTTCCGCTTTTAGGGGACTTTTCATGACCATCCGTACTGCCCTTGCTGCCACTGCCCTGCTGACCGCGGGAGCAGCGCTTGCCGAGCCGGCACCCGTTTCGTCGACCCCGACAACGTTGACGGTCGCTGCCGAAGGGCGGGTAACCCGCGCTCCCGATATCGCCGAAGTATCGGGCGGCGTGGTGACTAGCGCGTCCACGGCCGCCGCCGCCATGGCCGAAAATACCGTCCGGATGAACGCCGTGGTCGCCGCGGTGAAAAAGGCCGGGATCGCCGACCGCGACATCCAGACGACCGGGCTCAACCTGCAACCGCAATATCGCTATGCTGACAACCAGCCGCCGGTGCTGACCGGCTATCAGGTGACCAACACAGTTTCGCTGCGGTTGCGCAAGCTCGTCGAGGCTGGCCGTCTGCTCGACACGCTGGTCGGGGTTGGGGCCAACCAGATCGGCGGGCCGAATTTTTCGGTCGATGCCGCCGATGAGGCGCTCGATGAAGCGCGCGTCGCGGCGGTCAAGATGGCTCGCACCCGCGCCCAGCTTTATGCTCAGGCGGCGGGGCTGCGCATCAAGCGGATCGTGTCGATCAGCGAGAGCGGTGCCATCGAGCCCGGGCCCCGCCCGATGATGGTCATGGCCCGCGCCGTCAGGATGGAGGCCGCGCCCATGGTGGCGCCGGGCGAGGTCGCCCTTGGCGTCAATGTGACGATGGTGTTCGAACTCGAATAGCGCAGACCGGGCGCCGCGGCTCAGGCGATTGTCGCGCCGCCGTCGATGACGAAGCATTGTCCGGTGGCGAAACCACCGGCCTTGCCGGCCAGCAGCACTGCCATGCCGGCGATTTCATCGGGGATGCCGATGCGGCGCAGCGGCGCGTTGCTGGTCGACATTGCCAGGATTTCGGGGTTGTCCCACAGCGCCTTGGCAAAATCGGTCTTGATGAGGCCCGGCGCGATGCAATTGACGCGGACATTGTCCGGCCCGAATTCGGCGGCGAGGTTGCGCGCCAATTGCATGTCGGCAGCCTTTGAGATGCAATAGGCGCCGATGACGGTGGACGCCTTCAGCCCGCCGACCGACGAGATGATGGTGATGCTGCCGCCCTTGCGGGCGCGCATCGCGGGGGCGACCATGGTGATCAGCCAATGGTTGGAGATGATGTTGTTCTGCAGGATCTTGCCGAATTGATCGTCGCTGATGCCATCCTGCGGGCCGAAATAGGGGTTCGACGCGGCGTTGCAGACAAGATGGTCGATCTGGCCGAATTTTTCGATGGTCTTGTCAACGAGCGCCTGCAGGCTGGCCTTGTCGGCGATATTGGCGGGGATGCTGACCGCAGCTTCGCGGCCGACGGCGGCGTTGATTTCGGCGGCGGCGGCCTCGCAGACATCGGCCTTGCGGCTGCTGATGATCACATTGGCGCCATGCTCCGCCATGCGATGCGCGATCGCCTTGCCGATGCCCTTCGATGATCCGGTAATGAGCGCGGTCTGGCCGGTCAGATCGAAAAGCGCGGGCATGGTCATGGCGGGTTCCCCAGAGATATTGATGCGGCTGTTATGGCGCGGGCGGCACCGGCTGTCACCTGCCTGCGACGCGCCGTTTCCGCTTGATGACAAGCGCGCGACATGACGCCATGGTGGGGAATGGCCGAATCGATACTCTCCAATCTCGCCCGTCCCGGCGTGCGCGCCACCTGGCTCGCCTGCCTGTTCTTTGCCGGTTTCGGCTGTCTGATTCCGTTCCTGCCGGTTTGGCTGGAAAAGGCGCATGGCTTTTCGGGATCGCAGATAGGGTTGGTGCTCGCCATCGGCGGGTTTTCGCGGATCATCGCCGGACCGTTGACTGCGGCCTGGGCCGATGGCCGTCGCGACCGGCGGGCGCCGATGTTCCTGTTTGCCGGCATCATGACGCTGGGCTTCGGCGCGCTGTGGTTTGTCGAAGGATTCACCGCGGTGTTCATCATCGTGTTGCTGATGGATGTTGCTTTCTGGGGCTTTGTTCCGGTGGTCGAATCGGCGCTGCTGCGGCTGACCAAATACGGCTGGCCGCGTTACGGTCTGGCCCGCGGGTTGGCCTCGGCGGCGTTCGTAGTGGGTTCGAGCGCGGTCGGCATGCTCATCGACCGCTACGGCGAATGGGCCATCTGGGGCTGGCTGTTCGGTATTTCAGCGGCGCTGATCGCTGCCTCGGCGTGGATGAAGGCCGAACCGGTGGCCGGTGACCGCGAAGCACCGTTCGCTGATCGCTTCAAATCGGGCATCGGCATGCTCAAGGACCGCAAGTTCGCGTTGATGATCTTTTCGGCCGGGCTGATCCAGGCGACCCACAGCTATTTCTATGTCGCCGGCACGCTGATCTGGAACAACGATCAGCAATTGTCATCGACGTTGGCTGGCAATCTCTGGTCGGTAGGCGTGATTGCCGAAGTCGGCTTCCTGATCTTTCTGGCACGCTGGACCGAACGCTTCGCGCCCGAAACGCTCATCCTTTTTGGTGGCCTGTGCGCCATCGTGCGCTGGACGGCGCTGGCGACGCTGCCGCCGGTATGGGCGCTCTATGGTCTGCAACTGCTCCACGCCGGCACCTTTGCCGCCACCTTCCTCGGCGGCGTGCGGATGACCCAGGCGCTCCACGGCGACGAACGCACGGCGACGGCGCAGATGATTTACATGGCGCTGGCCTCGGCACCGGCGCAGGCGATCACCACGCTGATTTCAGGTGAGCTTTACGAATATCTCCCCGCCACCGGCCGCGGCGCGCTCGGCTATCTGTCGATGACGGCGGTGGCGGTGATCGGCACCGGCCTTGCCTGGCTGTTGTGGCTGCGCCGCGACGCGGTGGCCATGCCGCAGGGGGCGGCGGCGGCATAGCGCCGTTCATTGTTAGTGACTGACGAGGCAGTGCCTCCGCATGCGCCAGCCATCAACCGGAAATGGTATCAGTCCTGCGCCAGCATGGCGTCCGGTTGGCTGGCATAATCGGGCAACGGGATCGCTGCCGCCGCAGCGCGCAGTGCGTTGGACCAGCGGTCGTTCATCTCACGATAATAGCTGTCTTCGCTGTCGATGCGGTGCAGTAGCTCGATGCGCGATGTGCCCGAACGCACCGTGGCAATATCGATCGGCAGGCCGACGGCCAGGTTCGACCGCATCGTCGCCGAAAAAGAAATCAGCGCGATCTTGATGGCTTCGGCCATCGGCGTTTCAAAGCTCATCATGCGGTCGAGTACCGGCTTGCCATATTTATGCTCGCCGATCTGCAGGAAGGGTGTGTCCTGCTGGCATTCGATGAAATTGCCGGCGCCATAAATGAGGAACATGCGCGGTCGCCGCCCGTCGATCGAACCGCCGAACAGCAGCGACGCATCGGTGGAGACGGCTTCACCCTTGACGACCAGTTCGATCGAGGTGCGCGCGTCGCTGAGTGCCTGGCCGATGATCTGGGCACAGCGAAACACTGACGGCGCGGTCTCGATGAATTCCTTTTCCCCGCTGTCTGGCATGATGACACCGAGCGCGACGCGGCTGGTTGCCGATTGCGTCACCGACAGGCTGCCGGCCGACGTGACGATGAGCACCCGGTCATGCCCGGTTTCGAGCACGCGCAGTTTGCGATAGGTCGAGATATTGTCGACGCCGGCGTTGGTGCGTGTGTCGGCCAGCATGACCAATCCTTCGCGAACCAGAATTCCGATACAATAAGTCATGACCAGGCCGTTCTCCTTGCGCGGGCTGAAGTGTTCCTGCGCGCTGCCATTCAAGATTGCACCTGCGCCTGCGCTTCGGCAAGCACCGTTGGTGCATGGGAGTCAGTGGCGGTAACGCTGACCACCATGGTTTCGGCACCGCCGCCGCGCCGGGCGCCGCGCACAGGGGCGGCATCAAGATAATCGAGGCCGACCGCGACGCGCAGATAGGCCGCCGTCGTCGATATGCCGTTGGTCGGATCGAACCCCACCCAACCGAGATCGGGCGCCCAGGCTTCCACCCAGGCGTGGCCTGCGGGTTGGGTGACAAGGCCGTCGGCGCGCACAAGATGGCCCGAGACATAGCGTGCCGGAATGCCCAGCAGCCGCGCCGCGGCGAGGAAGATATGGCTGTAATCCTGGCAAACCCCGGCTTTCAGGCCGAAGGCGTGCGCGGCATCGGTATGGCTGTGGGTGATATCGGGATCGAAGCTCATGCTCTCGTTAAGCGCTGTGAGCATCGCGTGACAGGTGTCGATGGGGTTGGCACGCCCCAGGTTGCGGGCAAAATCCCGGATGGCGTCATCGGGCATGCTGAGCGGTGTGGGGCGCAGGAAGACGCTGGCCGGCAAGGGTTCGGCGGTGCCACGCAGTACGCCATGGCTTTCACCGGTATCGACTTCGCCGGTAACGTGCAGAGCC
>CAJAHV010000297.1 GCA_903939555.1 uncultured Alphaproteobacteria bacterium
CCGAGCCTGCACCTCTGGCAATTCGGGCGAACGCGGCCTAGGCGAATAGACATGACCGAGTTTTCTCACGCTGATCCCGCTGCCAGTATTGCGCGGCTGCTCGACCTGCTTGATGTCGAACGCATCGAGGATGATCTGTATCGCGGCCAATCAACCAACGCCGGCTGGATGCGCGTCTATGGCGGACAGGTCGTCGCCCAGGCGCTGATGGCGGCGTCGCGAACAGTCGAACCGGGCCGACTATGCCATTCGCTGCACAGCTACTTCATGCGCCCCGGCGACCCGGCGCACCCCATCGTCTATCGCGTCGAGCGTGATCGCGACGGCGCCAGCTTCACCACCCGCCGCGTCATCGCGATTCAAAAGGGCCGGCCGATCTTCAACATGGCGGCCTCGTTTCAGGCCGAGGAACCCGGGCTCGCCCATGCCGACGCCATGCCGGCGAGTGTCGATCCCGAATCGCTGCAAAGCGAGGCCGAATGGGCCGAGATCCATGCCGCTGATGCGCCGGAGCCTTATCGCAGCCTGATGAAGAACCGCGACCGGCCGCTCGATTTTCGCCCGGTCAGCAAGATCCACCCCTTTGCGCCCGTCGCCCATGCGCCACGCGCCCAGCATTGGGTGCGCGCCGTTGCCCCCTTTTCCGTGGCGCCGCCGGTGGCGCGCGCCTTGTTCGCCTATGCCAGCGACATGACCCTGCTCGACACCTGCCTGTTGCCGCACGCCATCGCCTGGTCCGACCCCAGCATGCAGGTCGCCAGCCTTGACCATGCCATCTGGTTCAACGCGACGCCCGATCTCAACGAATGGCATTTGTTTGATCAGGATTCGCCGGTTGCCGGTGGTGGCCGCGGGCTCAATCGGGCGCTGGTCTTTGGTCAGAGCGGCCGGTTGGTCGCCAGCGTCGTGCAGGAAGGCCTTATCCGCCGGCAACAGGGATGACATCTTGAGCAAACCCGGACGCCATCACTTCAATCCCTTTGGCGCCCTGGGGCCCGGCCTGATCACCGGTGCCGCCGACGATGACCCCTCGGGCATCACCACCTATTCGCAGGCCGGCGCGCAGTTCGGTTTCCAGATGCTGTGGACGGTGTTGATCACCTATCCATTCCTGGCGGTGTTCCAGTTGATCTGCGCCGAAACCGCGCGCGTATCGGGACGCGGCCTGGCTGCCAATATCAAGACGAGCTTTTCGCCGTTCATCCTGCATGCTGTCGTGGTGCTGCTGCTTGTCGCCAACACGCTGAACATCGCCGCCGATCTTGCCGCGATGGGGGCCGCTGCTGAACTGGCGACCGGGCTCAACCACCATGCGATGACCGTCACCATGGCACTGCTGACGCTGGGGCTGCAGGTATTCGTACCCTATCACCGCTATGTCAGCCTGTTGAAATGGCTGACGCTGGCGCTGTTCGCCTATGTCGCCGTGGTCATCATCGTCGGGGTGTCGCCGGCCGCGGTCACCGCTGCGGTGCTGCACCCGACACTGCAATTCGATACGCGCACCGCCACCATGATCGTCGCCATCTTGGGCACGACCATCAGCCCCTATCTGTTCTTCTGGCAATCAGCGCAGGAGATCGAGGAGATGGGCCTGCACCACCGCCGCCCGCTGCGCGACGCGCCGCGTAGCGCCCGCGCCGAGTTGCGCCGCATGCAGATCGACAGTTGGGGCGGCATGGGCGTTACGCATGTCATCAGTCTGTCGATCATGCTGGCGACCGCCGCGACCCTCCACGCGCATGGCATCACCCGGATCGACAGCGCCGCCGATGCTGCCGAGGCGCTGCGACCGTTGGCGGGAGACTTCGCCTTTGGCCTGTTCGCGCTCGGCATCATCGGCACCGGACTGCTGGCCGTACCAGTGCTGGCGGGGTCGGCGGCGTATGCGCTGTCGGAAACCATGGGCTGGCGCGCCGGCCTCGAACTCCAACCTGCCGAGGCGCGGGGCTTTTACGGCCTGATCGCTGCGGCGATCGTGACGGCAATGCTGATGAATTTCTCGTCGATCGACCCGATCAGCGCGCTGTTCTGGAGCGCCGTTGTCAATGGCATGGTCGCGGTGCCGGTGATGATCGTCATCATGCTGCTCGCGCGCAAGCACAGCGTCATGGGACAGTTCACTCTCAGCCGCTGGCATGCGTTCACCGGTTGGGCGGCAACCGCGCTGATGGCGGTCGCCTCGGCCGTCATGTTCTTGACACTGTAAGCCGCAGCGCGTCGCCAAGCCCCGTCGCGGCCACCCCCGGTACACCGATCGGCACGGCGGGCTGCTCATCCGAAAATGTCCCGTGCAGCCGGTCCCACAGGCTCAATCCGGCCGAAAAGTTCGAATCGAGCGCCGCCACATCGGCGCGGTGGTGGATGTCGTGCATCCCCGGCGTCGTCAGCAGCCACGCCAGCGGCGCATCGAAGGGCAGCTCGAGATCGGCATGGTGGAACAGCACCGACGCGAAGAAGAAGCCCTCCCATAGCGCCAGCGCGCGCGGGCTGACGCCCAGCAGCCGCACCTGCGCCAGCCGCAGCGCCACCGAAACGCCCATATCGACGGCATGAAAGCGCAGTGCGGTGGAGGCGTCCATGTCGCGGTCGCTGTGGTGGACAAGGTGCAGCCGCCACAACCAGCCGATACGATGGGTCGCGACGTGCCAGTGATAGTTGCTCCAGTCGAGCAGCAACATGGCGGCAAGGTCGCGTAGCGGTGCCGGCAATTGCTGCGCCAGACCCTGCCTCCGGGCCGCCACACGGGCCGCCAGCGGCAACGCCAGCGGCCGTTGCACCACCGCCGCCACGGCAAGGCTGGTCGCTCCCAGCGCCAGGTTGGAGAGGGTGCGCGCCGGCTCGGCTTGCGTGCGCACTCGCTTCGGCCACAGGCGCTCGGCAAGCAACACGCCACCAACGGCGGCAGCAGCCAGCCAAAGGCCGCTTTGAGGCTTTGCTGCTCGTGCCATGCCGCCAGTCTAGGTCGCGAACGCAGCAAGGGCCAGAGACATGACGATGGCAATAACGCTTTCCGGCCAGAAACCGGGAAGCCGCGGTGCGCGGGCATTGCGATGAACAGATCTTGAGCATGGGCGTGATCTTATTTGTCGCCTTTGCCTTCTGGCTGATGGAGGCGCACGGCATCTTCGCCATCTTCAGGACCCTGACGGGGACGGGAGTGGGCGCGCTGGCGTTGCTGACCCCGGGCACGGGTTGATGGGCGTGCTGGTGGCATTGCCGGTGCTCGCCCATGCGACCTGGCAGCTTTACCGCCGCTGCACAGGCTGAATTACCGCCCTGCGGCGATGGCCGTGCCGGCAGCCCAACCGCTCGCCCAGGCCCATTGGAAATTGTAGCCGCCCAGCCAGCCGGTGACATCGACGGCCTCGCCGATGGCGTAAAGGCCGGGCGGCTTCTTTGCCGCCATGGTCTGTGATGACAGGCCGTCGGTGGCAATGCCGCCCACCGTTACCTCGGCCTTGGCAAAGCCTTCGCTGCCATTGGGCAGGAACTGCCAGTCCGCGAGCAGCCGCTCGACATCGCCGAGGCGCACATCCGACAGGCTGTTGAGATCGCCATACAGACCAATGCGCTGCCACAGCATGTCGGCAAGCCGGTCGGGCAGCACCGCCGCCAGC
>CAJAHV010000298.1 GCA_903939555.1 uncultured Alphaproteobacteria bacterium
CGGGTGGCAGGCGAGGCGGACGGCCCCTATCCGCTGCTGGTCATCCGCGGCGCCACCATCATCACCGGCAATGGCGGCCCGCCCTATGGCCCGGCCGACATCGTCATCAAGGGCAATCGCATCGCCGAGATCAGGCCCGCCGGCACGCCGGGCCTGCCGCTGCGCACCGACCGTGAACCGCGCGGCGCCGCCCGCGAAATCGATGCCACCGGCATGTATGTCATGCCCGGATTCGTCGACATGCACGGCCATAATGGTGACCCCGAAAAGGCCAATGACCCAAGCTATGCCTATCGCCTGTGGCTGGCGCATGGCGTCACCACGGTGCGCGGCGTGTCGTTCTTCGGCGGCGATGCCGCCCATGCGCTCGACGACAAGCGCCGCAGCGCGGCCGGCGAGATCAGCGCGCCGCGCCTCTATGTCTATCAGACCCTCGGCTCCGGCTGGTCGGGCGGCCGCGTACAAACCCCTGAAAAGGCGCGCGAATGGGTGCGCTGGGCGGCGAAAGCCGGCATCGACGGCATCAAATTCTTCAATCGCGGCGATGAAACCCCCGAAATCGACCGCGCCGCCATCGACGAGGCCAAAAAGCTCGGGCTCGGCACCGTCGCGCATCTGTCACAGCCCAATGTCGCCGAATTCAACGCCCGCGATGCCGCCGCCGCCGGGCTTGGCACCGTCACGCATTTCTATGGCCATTTCGAAGCGCTGCTCAAGGACCGCCGCACCCAGGACACGCCGGCCGATTATAATTTCAACGACGAACAGATGCGCTTTGGCGGCATCGCCGACATCTGGAACCAGATCCATGAACCCGGCGGCCCGGAATGGATCGACTATCTCAAGGCGCAAAAGGCCAGCGGCGTCACCTTCGACCCGACCTTCAACATCTACAGCGCCAGCCGCGACCTGATGCGGGCGAAGAACGCCGATTGGCACGCGAAATACGCGCTGCCGTCGATGACGCAATTCTACGAATCGAACCGCGACAATCATGGCAGCTATTTTTACGACTGGACGACCGCGCGCGAGGTGAGCTGGCGCAATTTCTATGGCCGCTACATGCGGCTTATCAACGATTACAAGAATATGGGCGGCCGGGTGACAACGGGCAGCGACCCGGGCTTCATCTACCAGCTCTGGGGCTTCGGCTATGTGCTGGAGCTTGAAATGCTCCAGGAAGCCGGCTTTTCACCGCTCGAAGTGATCGCGGCGGCGACGATCAACGGCGCCCGCACACTCAATGATCCCAAGGGCACCACCCCGGATTTCGGGCTGGTGCGCGCCGGCATGATCGCCGATCTCGTCATCACGCCGGAAAACCCGATGGCCAATTTCAAGACGCTCTACGGCACCGGCTTTGTCCGGCTGAACCCGGTGACCAACAGGTCCGAAACCGTCGGCGGCGTGCGCTGGACGATCAAGGACGGCCAGGTCTTCGATGCCCCGGCACTGCTCGCATCGGTCGCGGCGCAGGTGGCCCGCGCCAAGGCGACCGCGACACGATAGCACTTCTCCGGCGGCTGGATTACGTGCCTCCGGCAGTTGGGGCCGCCGGAGGCACTGCCTGACCGGTCACTGACACTGCACCTTGGCATCAGACCCGCCGCGGCTCGCGCCACATCGACCAGAATTCCGGCCCGCCGCCGCTGATCCGGTAGGTGCCCGTCACGGCAAAGCCCAGGGCTTCGTACATCCCGACATTGGCCGGTGTCGCCGTTTCCAGCGCGGCCGGCACACCCTCAGCATCGCATTGCGCCAGCCGGGCGCGAATCACCGCGCCACCCAGCCCGCGGCCCTGGCGTTCGGGAACGCAGCCGACGAATTGCAGATACCAGTGCGGCGGCTGCGGGTGATGCGACTCGATCTGCCCCTGCATCGCCAGCGCCCGGCGCAGCGACCAGCCGAATATCTGGATCAGCGGCAGGGCATTGATCAGCATTGCCGCCGGCGACGTCCGCCATGATCCGGGTGGCCGCCACAGCGCCACCGCCGATTCGGCCCCGGTTGCATCGGCCCCGGTTTGCTCGGCAGCCAGCGTCCACAGCGCGGGTGTCGAATCGATACTGGTGATCAGTGCGAAGAATCGCGCCAGCCGCCGGGGCCGGTCGGCCGCATCGGTGAACAGAAAACACAGCGCCGGATCATCGATAAACGCCCGCGCCAGCAGGGTGGCAGCGGTCGGCTGGTCGGCGGCGGTGGCCGGGCGGGTGACGATGGGCAGGCGCTGCATCATGCCAGCCTGACATGAAAACGGCCCGGGGTCACCGGGCCGTCTGCATCAGCTGAAAAAGCGCCGCGAATCAGGCCGCAGGTGCGACCGTGGCAGCAATCTTCTTCTTGATTTCGCGCTTCAGCTTGGCGGCACGCTCGCTCAGCTTTTCCGACTTCGTCTTGATCAGCCAATTGTCGAGACCACCGACATGTTCAACCGAACGCAGGCCGTTCATCGACACGCGCAGCTTGACCGAGCGGCCCAGCGTATCCGAGATCAGCGTGACGTTCTGCAGATTCGGCAGGAACACCCGCTTGGTCTTGTTGTTGGCGTGGGAAACATTGTTCCCGACTTGGCGACCCTTGGCGGTCAGTTCGCAAACGCGCGACATGGGGTTGGTCCTTGAATAGAAGATCAGGCCGAAGGTCAGCAAAGACAAGCGGCAAGCGCGGGCCATTAGCCGACCAGGCCCCGGGCGTCAACATCCGCCGCCGGCACGACCCCCGGCAAGCCGGCCGGCAAAACCCCCCGAAAGGCCAGCAGCGCCGCCAGCATGGCGCCTGCAACCACCCCAAACCCCGCACCTAACCGCGACGGTTGC
>CAJAHV010000299.1 GCA_903939555.1 uncultured Alphaproteobacteria bacterium
CGCGACAGACCCACCGGTTTGTTGGTGCAGATCGCCAGTCGCGACCCTGCCGCCGTCAGCGCTGTCAGCGCCGCCGCGACCCCCGGATAGGGTCGTGAGCGATCCGCGATATGATCAGCATAATAAGCGAGAAACGGCGCCACGCCGGCCTCAACCAGCGCCGGCGTCATCGCGCCGGTCGCCGCCAGGCCCTTTTCAAGCAGCTTGCGCGCGCCATGTCCGACCATGTGGCGCACATCATCGGCCGGCACACCCGGCCTGCCCAGCACGCCGAGCGCATGGTTCAGCGCCGCGCACAGATCGGGCGCTGTATCGACAAGGGTTCCGTCGAGATCGAATACGATTGTGGCAGGCAGCATCGTCCCTACCCATGGCAGCTTGGCCATCACTCGGCAATGATATCGGCGACGCTTCCCAAACCAGCGCCATTATGGCATCGCCTGCCGTGTGACCGAACACGCCAATCCCCGACCGCTCGCTGCGATCATTCTTGCTGCTGGGCAAGGCACGCGCATGAAATCGGCAAGGCACAAGGTGCTGCACCCTATCGCCGGCAAGGCAATGCTGCTGCATTTGCTGGACAGCCTACAGAGCCTTGCGCCGGCGCGCATGGTCGTGGTCGTCGGCTCGGCGCGCGAACAGGTCGAAACCGCAGTGGCAGCCCGTAATGTCAGCGTCGCGGTGCAATCCCCCCAACTCGGCACCGGCCATGCCGTGCTGCAGGCCAAGGACGCGCTGTCAGACTTTGACGGCGACATTCTGGTGCTCTTCGGCGACGCGCCGCTGGTGACCGCTGCGACCATGCGGCGGCTGCAAGCAGCGCTTGGCAGCGATGTCGCCGCGGTCGTGCTCGGCTTCCGGCCTGACGATGCCGGGGCCTATGGCCGGGTCATCGCCACCGCCGGCGTCATCACCAAAATGGCCGAATACAAGGATGCGACTCCCGCCGAGCGCGCCGAAACGCTGTGCAATTCGGGCCTGATGCTGGTGCGCGCCGCCGATCTGTGGCCGCTGCTCGCCCGCATCGGCAATGCCAATGCAGCCGGTGAATATTATCTGCCCGACATCATCGGGCTGTTGATCGGGGATGGCCGCACGGCGCGGGTCATCGAAACCGACCCCGATGAAGTCGCCGGGGTCAACAGCCGCGCCGAGCTCGCCGCATTGGAAGCGCGCTGGCAAGCCCGGCGCCGCATCGCCGCCATGGCCGATGGCGTGACATTAATCGATCCGGGCAGCGTGTTCTTTGCCCACGACACGGCTGTCGCCCGCGACGTCACCATCGAACCCTTTGTCGTGTTCGGCCCCGGCGTGAACATTGCCAGCGGCACGACGATCCGCGCCCACAGCCATATCGAAGGCGCGGTGATTGGCGAGGATTGCGACATTGGTCCCTTTGCGCGGTTGCGCCCGGGAACAGTGCTGGCGACCGGGGTCAAGATCGGCAATTTCGTCGAAACCAAGAAGGCGGCATTCGCGGCCGGCGCCAAGGCCAACCATCTGTCGTACATCGGTGATGCCAGTATCGGCGCCAAGGCCAATATCGGGGCCGGCACCATCACCTGCAATTATGATGGCTATTTCAAATACAAGACCGTCATCGGCGCCGGGGCTTTCATCGGCTCCAATTCGGCACTGGTGGCCCCGGTCAACATCGGCGACGGCGCGATTGTCGCGGCCGGCAGCACCATCACCGCCGATGTCGGCGCCAATGCGCTGGCGCTGGTTCGTCCCGTACAGCAGCACAAGCCCGGCTGGGCGGCGGCGTTCAGGGCCCGGCAGTTAGCGAAGAAGCAGACGTGAAACCAACCGACCGTACCCTCCCGGGCCGGGCGGGGAGCAGAAAGTAGCGCCAATGTGCGGCATCATCGGCATCGTCTCGGCAACTCCGGTCAGCCAGCGGCTGGTCGAAGGGCTGCGGCGCATGGAATATCGCGGCTATGATTCCTCGGGACTGGCGACAATCGATGCGGGCCGTCTCGGCCGCCGCCGCGCCGCCGGCAAACTCGACAATCTTGTCGCGGTGCTCGCCGCCGAGCCGTTGCCGGGCAACATCGGCATCGCCCATACCCGCTGGGCAACCCATGGCGGGCCGACCACCGACAATGCCCATCCGCACGCCACCGATGCCGTCGCGCTGGTCCACAATGGCATCATCGAGAACTTCAAGCCGCTGCGCGAGGAAGTGCTCGCCGCCGGCCGCACCCTGACATCGCAAACCGACAGCGAAGTCGTCGCCCATCTGCTGACCATGCAGATCGAGGCCGGCGCTGCCCCCGATGAAGCCGTGGCGCACACCCTCAAGCGCCTGCACGGGGCTTTCAGCTTTGCCATCCTGTTCCGCAGCCACCCCGATGTCATGTATGGCGCGCGCCGCGGCTCGCCGCTCGTGCTGGGCTATGGTGACGACGAAATGTTCCTTGGTTCCGATGCGCTCGGGCTGGCCCCGTTCACCAATCGCATCAGCTATCTTGATGAAGGCGACTGGGTGCGCCTGACCCGCACCGGCGCGCAGGTCTTCGACGGCCATGATCGCCCCGTCGCGCGCCCGGTGATTATCTCCTCGGCCTCGGCCGCCGTCATCGAAAAGGGCAATCACCGGCACTACATGGAAAAGGAAATCCATGAACAGCCGATCGTCGTGGCGCAGACGCTGGGCGCCTATCTCGACCCGCTCGCCGAAACCGTCAGCCTGCCCGTTCTGCCCTTTGATCTGGCCGAGGTGAAGCGCATCCAGATCATCGCCTGCGGCACCGCGCTGCTCGCCGGACAGGTCGCGACCTATTGGCTGGAAAGCCTGGCGCGCATTCCCGTCCAGATCGAAAACGCCTCGGAATTCCGTTATCGCGACCCAGTCTATGAACCGGGCGGGCTGGCGCTGTTCATCTCACAATCGGGCGAAACCGCGGACACGCTGGCGGCGCTGCGCCACGCCAAGGCCGGCGGTCAGTTCATCGCGGCGGTCGTCAACGTTGCTTCGTCGACGATGGCGCGCGAGGCCGACCTGGTACTGCCCACCCATGCTGGCCCCGAAATCGGCGTCGCCAGCACCAAGGCCTTCACCTGCCAGCTTGCCGTGCTAGCGGCCTTTGCCATCGCGCTCGGCAAGGCCAAGGGGCGTATCGATACCACCGAAGAAGCCCGGCTCGTCCATCTGCTAACCGAAGTCCCGGCCGCGATGAACGCCGCGCTGAAGGTCGAAACGACCATCGATGCGCTCGCCGTGCCGCTGTCGAAAGCACGCGATATCCTTTATATCGGCCGCGGCCCCGATTATCCGATGGCACTGGAAGGCGCACTAAAACTCAAGGAAATCAGCTACATCCATGCCGAAGGCTATGCCGCCGGCGAATTGAAGCATGGCCCCATCGCGCTGATCGACGAAAATGTGCCGGTCATTGTCATCGCGCCGTCGGGGTCGCGTTTTGAAAAGACCATCTCCAACATGCAGGAAGTCATGGCGCGCGGTGGCCTCGTCTATCTGCTGTCCGATGCCGCCGGCCTTGCCGAACATGGCGCCAGCGCGACCGCGACAATCGAAATGCCCACGGTCGATGCCTTTATCAGCCCGCTGGTCACCGCCATCCCGATCCAGTTGCTCGCCTATCACGTCGCGCTCGCCAAAGGCACCGATGTCGACCAACCGCGCAACCTGGCAAAGAGCGTAACGGTCGAATAGGCGTAAACCGACAATTGATTGGTTATAGTCCCGCAAAACTCCTTAGCCGATTTGCGACCACGTCAATGACCACTACGACGAGCAGGGTCGCCACCAGGATCGTGCCGACATGGCCGAACTGGTACATGTCGAAGCGGCCACGCAACTCCTGGCCAATCCCACCGGCGCCAACCAGGCCGATGACGGTGGCCATTCGAACATTCCGATCCAAAATGTACAGCGTATAGGCGATAAACTGCGGCATCACTTGCGGAAGGATAGCGACGCGCCAGACGGCCAACCGCGAGGTGCCGATGACGATCAACGCCTTCTGCGGCGCGGGGTCACTGGCCTCCATGTCATCAGCATAGAATTTGCCGAGAAAGCCGGCAGCGTGCAGGCCGAGGGCAAGCAAGCCGGGGATCGGCCCAAAGCCAAAGGCCATGACTAGAAACAGCGCGCTCATAAGCTCCGGAATGGCGCGCAACACGGCAACAACGCCGCGCGCTGCCAACCGGACCGCCCGCGCCGGCATGGTGTTGCGGGCGCTGAGCAGTGCGAGCGGCAGCCTGAGCAGCATCGCCACTAGCGTTCCCCAGAGGGCGATCTCCAGTGTTTCCAGCATCTTCAGCGCAACATGGCCAAGATAGCCGAACGGCTCCACCAGCCAGGTGGTTCGTACGATGCGAAAAATCGGCTGCGACGTTTTGGGATCGAGCATGGCCTCGCGCTGTGTCCCGGTTTCCAGATACGACAGCGGCGGCAGCGCGCCCACATCAATAGGCGGCAGTCGCGCCACATCCTCCCTGGTCTCCAGTTGCAGGGGCCAAAGTTGCTCGCGGCCGCGTGCCAGTGCATCGGCAACCGGCGACGGCGGCCCGACCCCGAGTGTCGCCAGAACCGCGCCGGCCGTCATCGAAATGGCCCGGTCGATGCCGATGCGCTGGCCCGATACGAGGAGCAGCAGCACCGCCAGCAGGGCGAGGGCGAGGTGGCGAAACCGATACGGCTGTGGAAAGTTGGCGGCCAGCCCGTATATCATGCCGCGGCCTTCACCGGGGTCGCATCTGTGCTCAGTCGCGGTGAGCCAAAAATCGCGGCCAAAGCATCGGCATCAAGCTGCTCGGGTGGGCCGTCGAAGACAATACGGCCGGCACGCAAACCGATGATGCGGTCGGCAAAGCGCTTTGCCAGTTCGACCTGATGCACCGAGCACAGTAATGTCGCCCCGACAGCGCGGGCCCTATCGCAGAGTAGCGCCATGATCTCGATGCTGGTCTGCGGATCGAGGCTGGCCACTGGTTCATCGGCGATCAGGATCGACGGCGCCAGCATGCACGCCCGCGCCACGCCGACGCGCTGCTGCTGCCCACCGGAAAGGCTGGATACCCGCCGATGCAACAGCGCATCGTCCAACCCAACGGCACGGTGCAGCGCCACGACGCGCGCGCGATCGTTGAGCCGGTAACGACCGAGCAGTGCACGCCACAGCGGCATCGCTGGCAACGCGCCCGAAGCGATGTTCGCCGCCACGCTGGCGCGTGCCACGAGCGCGAAATCCTGGTGAACCATGCCAATGCGCGACGCCAGCGCCCTGCTTCGCTGCCGGTTAACCACGGTGCCGTTCAGCGCGAGCTGGCCATGCGTCGGCACTTCCAACCCGACAACGGTTCGCAAGAGCGATGATTTGCCGGCGCCAGAGAGGCCCAGAACCACACAGGCCTGCCCCTCGGGTATCTCCAACGATACGCCGTCGAGGGCGCGCACGCCTCCGACATGTTCCAGCACGACATCGGTGAGTCGGATTTCCATGGCGTTAGCGCGCTGCGGCCTTTTGCAGGATGGCCCCCTTGGCTGCATTGTCGACCATAGCCATCTTGGCGGCCGGCCCGGCAAAAGCGCCGGGCGAAAAATGCGTGTCGTAGTCATCCACAACACCACCGCCATAGCCACGGATCGATCTTGGCGCGACGCCGGCCTGCGCCGCGATCGTATCGAGCGCCTGCCGCAGCCTGGCCTTGGTCGATGCCGACAGCGTGGTATTCATGATCAGCGGCGGATTGGGGATATCATCGCTGCGAGCCAGCACACGCAGGTCGCGTGCGCCGGGCATGCCAGCACGGACAGCCTTGTCGTAGGATTCGAAGGATACCGCTGCCGCGTCTACATGGCCCTCGATAAGCGCCGATAGGCTGCCAGCGTGACTACCGGCCATGCGGATCGCTCCAAGGTCACGCGCCGGATCTATTCCAACAGCCATCAGCATGGCGATCGGATAGACAAACGAAGATGCCGAGTTGATGTCGCCAAACGCAACCCGGCGGCCCTTCAGGTCTGCCAGGCTGGCAATCGTTGCATCGCGCCGGATGAAAAACACCGCATGATAGACACTGCTGCCCGATTTTACCGCGACGCCAAGCATTTCGGCGCAGCCGCGCTGGCTAGCCTGAAGATAAGTGACCGGCCCGACAAAGGCGATATCGGCGGCGTTGCTGCACATGGCCTGCACTACAGCACCATAGCTTTGTGCCACTTTCAGGTCGAACACGATGCCCGTGGATTTGGTGAGTGCAGCAAACAGCGGCCTGTAGTCGGCGATCGTCCCGCCATCAGTGCCGCCATCGGCCGGAATCAACAGCACCCGCAGAGTTGGAGATTCGGACGCAAGCGGCGTGCAACCAACCAAAAGCACCCCAAGCGCCACCAGCAAGGCCGTCACGATGCGCATTCCGACTCGCCCTGATCCTACGATCTCCTCGCTTTATACCCGCCGCATGACAGTCGCGTGACCTGCTGCCTTTCAGAACGATGTCTGGTAGGAAAGATAGACGCTTCGCGGCTTGCCTTCGAACGGATAGCCATAGAAATAGGCATTGCTGTTCACTGCAATCTGTCCGGTGATGAAGGCTTCGCTGTAGCGCTGGTTGCCGAAACCGTAGCGCTCGGCGTATTTGGTATCGAGCATGTTGACGATACGAAGCTGCAATTTGTGCTGGCGCTTATCCCCCAGCCAATAGCCGACCGAGCCGTTGACCACGAGGTAGTTGCCAAAATTTTCCCGGAACTGCGGCGTGACGACGCCCGGAGTCACCGGGGTGACGACGCCATTCAGGATATAAGTTCCGGTGGTGCGATTGATGCCGCCGGTGGACCATTCCGGACCTTGGTAGCGCGGCAGCAGGTTAATGTGAAAACGCTGGTCCGGGCTATGATAGGCGAGGTTGCCCTGGAAGAAATATTCCGGCGTCTCGTTGATCTGGAAGGGTGTGCCCTTCGCCTTGGCATCCTGCTTGGTGAAGCCAAGGTTGAAGGTGAACATCTCGCCAAGGTTGAAATTGAGATCAGCGGTGATGCCACGGATTTCGGTCACCCCCGGATCGTTGAAATAGGTGTTTGGCGTCAGGCCGCTGGTGGTGCGGATGCGGTTTGAAATATCGGTGTAGAAATATCCGACTTCCGCAGAATAGCCGCCGCCATCAAAGCTGCCGGCAATGCCGACGGCCGCATTGTAGGTCTTGGTAGTTTCGGTCAGCAGGTTAGGATTGCCAACCGTCAACACGGTCTGAACGAAACGTTCGTTGCTTTGCGGCAGGCTGTAAGATGTGCCCCCGTTGGCACGCACATAGACTGGGCCAATTGGCTGCCGGAAGCCGAATTTCCAGATCGTCCGGGCCGAACCGCCCGAGATGAAGTCGCGGCGAATGGCACCCGAGATCTTGGTATCGGGGCTGAACGGCAGCACAGGCCGCACATCAAGGTAAAGGCCGGTTACCGTTGTTTGTTTGTCGTCGATCGGAAACACCGGGTCGGAATCGTCCTTGTACTGGACAATCTGCGCACCGCCGACGAGTTCGACAATCGGCAGGCTAAGCGTGTTTCGCAAATTGTACCCCAGCTCCTGGAATCCACCGACCTTGGAATCCTGCCCGAAACCCTGATTGACGAAGGCAAGGTTGCGCCCGGTGTACTTGCCCCAGGCGATGGCTGCGCCAGTGGCGGGATTGATGCAGCCGGTACGGACGCGGCAGACATCGGGGGCCGTTTCCGTGTTATTCAGCAGCGGGTTGGTCCAATAAGCTGAAAATTCTGAATAAAGCTTGTCAGACCAGCGCCGATCAATCGACATGTCGGCGATCGGGTAGCGCACCCGGTTCGGCGAGAACGTATTCACGTCGGGAAAAGCGTCTTGAAAGATGATTTCGGTGTACTGGGCGCTGATGCGCAGATCTGATTTGTCGTCGATCTTCCAAAGGTATTTGACGCCGACGTTGGTGCGGTTGAGCGGGAATTTCTGCACACCGCCACCGGCCGCGACATTGTCGACGAAATCGGCTGGATTGAAAATCCGCGGGCCATCGGTTTGTTGCGATCCACCATAGACCATCACGCTGTGGCGGCCTTCATCGTCGATCTTGAAGCGCGCATTGCCCCAGATCTCGCGTGAATTGAACGAGCCATAGCTGGCGCCGAACTCGACCTTGTCGGTGCCGTCGGGGCGCTTGGTAATGATGTTGACGACGCCGATGCCGCCGTTACTGCCGAAAAACAAGCTGTTGCCGCCGCGGAATACCTCGACCCGCTCGATCATGTGCGGATCGATTGTCGTCGTTGGCCAGATCGTTTCCAGCGCAGGGCCGCGGTCGTAGAGCGGCACACCGTCAAGCACGACCAATGTATCGCGATCGCCGCCGCCATCGAGACGGATGGTGTATTCGCCTTCGTCAGGCGAGTAGCCGACGTTAACGCCCTTCAGCAGGAACTGCGCAACCTCGGCAAAGTTGCTGGCGCCGCTGGCTTCGATGACGTCGGATGTCAGAATCTGAACATTGTTCCCAAATTCAATCGCTTCCGAGGCAGTCTTAGTTTTGCTTTCGCGCGCCGCAGTAACGGTAAGCAGGCCGCTGGCCGCATCATCGGCCGCCAGGCCGGCGACCTCGGCTGCCGCCACGGACGTCCATGCGACAGTGCCCTGGCTGGCGCCGACGAGAAGCAGGAACAAATTTGACGCGAAACGGCAGCGGTTGGTTTTGGACACGGTGTCCCCCCTTGAAAATGAAGTTCGTGCAGCGGGACAAAGCCGGATAGATCGAATCCATCAGCGCCCTGCTTGGGAGAATCAGATAGTGCCGTGGTGTGACACTATCATGAACTATATTCATTAATTTTATTGCAGCTAATGAATATAATTCATTTCTATGGTGAAAATAGTGAGCGTTCCGCCGACATGTGGCTGGACTTCGTGTGGCTTCACACGGCATGATATTCTTCTGGGGCCCAGCGGAGAAAAAG